>NZ_AJFC01000151.1:0-30139 GCF_000256505.1 Rhodococcus sp. P14
GGGTGCCGGTGTCGAGGTGCAGGGCGTCGCACAGCTCGCGCACCCCGCGACCGTCGCGTTCCCACAGGGCCAGCAGCACGAGGTACTGCGGGTAGGTAACGCCGAGCCGGTCGAGCATGCCGCGGTAGGCGGCGGTGGTGGCCCGGGAGGCGGAGTAGAGCGCGAAGCAGACCTGCCGGTCGAGCGCGAGATCATCGGACACGAGAAATAAAGTAGCGCACCGCTATGTTGTGCACAACTGAAATCGGCGGGGCTCCGACGTGACGCACCTCACGCTCCGAGTGGAATTGACAGGCGGCCCGCCACGTTAGTTGAGTGAGAAAGACTCAAGTCCGAGAGAAAGGCTTCGGAATGCCGGCATTCTTCGGGCCTGGTGGCCCTGGGCGTATCGACATCACCCGCTACCTGAGCCGTGGCACCCAGGAACTCATGGCCGCCGCGGCCCGATTCGCCGCCGAACGCGGTGACACGGACCTCGACGCGCTCCACGTCCTGCACGTGATGGCGGAGCAGGACCCGGTCCGGTCCGTCATGACCCGCGCCGGAGCCGATCCCGCCGAGGTCCTGGCCGCGGTGGAACAGCGACTCCCGCAGGAACAGGGCCGCAGCGCGGTCACCGCACCCGCCCTCACCGGCGCGATCAAGACGGTGCTGCTCGAGGCGCACCAGCTCACCCGTGCCCTCGGCGCGACCTACATCGAACCGCAGCACCTGTTCGTGGCTCTCGCCGCCGACCAGGAGCACGGGCTCGGGGGCCTGCTCGTCTCGGCCGGGATCACCGCGCAGTCGCTCCAGGCCGCGCTGCAACCCGGTGCGGCGACCGAGGCGACGCAGGAGCAGTCCGCCACCCCCACCCTGGACAAGTTCGGTGTCGACCTGACCGAGCGGGCCCGCGGCGGCGGCATCGACCCCGTCATCGGCCGTGCCGACGAAATCGAGCAGACCGTCGAGATCCTCTCCCGCCGCACCAAGAACAACCCGGTGCTGGTCGGCGAGGCCGGGGTCGGCAAGACCGCGATCGTCGAGGGCCTCGCCCAGCGCGTCGTCGACGGCGACGTCCCGGACAGCCTGCGCGGCAAGCGGATCGTGCAGCTCGACCTGACCGGCATGGTCGCCGGTACGCGGTACCGCGGCGACTTCGAGGAGCGGCTGACCAAGGTGCTCGACGAGATCACCGCGCACTCGGACGAGCTGATCGTCTTCGTCGACGAAATCCACACCGTCGTCGGCGCGGGCGGCGGCAACGAGGGCGCGATGGATGCCGGAAACATCCTCAAGCCCAAGCTCGCCCGCGGGGAACTGCACATCGTCGGCGCCACCACGCTCGACGAGTACCGCAAGCACATCGAGAAGGATCCGGCGCTCGAGCGGCGCTTCCAGCCCGTCACCGTCGGCGAACCCGGCCACGACGACGCGGTCGCGATCCTGCGCGGCCTCCGGGACCGGTACGCCGAACACCACGGCGTGCGGTACACCGACGACGCGCTCGACGCCGCCGTCGACCTGTCGGTGCGGTACCTGCCGGACCGGCACCTGCCGGACAAGGCGATCGACCTGATCGACCAGGCCGGTGCCCGGCTGCGGCTGCGCAGCCCGCGCGTCGACGAGACGGCGCTGCGCGAGCAGCTGTCCCGGCTCGAAGCCGACAAGGACCGTGCCGTCGCCGAGGAACGCTACGAGCAGGCCTCGCGACTGCGCGACCAGATCACCGAGGTGCAGGCCCGTCTCGATGCCGGGACGCCCGCCGACACCGACGTGCCCGAGGTGACCGCCGAACTGATCGCCGAGGTCGTCTCCCGCGCCACCGGCATCCCCGCGACACGGATGACCCAGGCCGAGAAGGAGCGGCTGCGCGGCCTCGAGGACGAACTGCACCGGCGGGTCGTCGGGCAGGACGAAGCCGTCCGGGCCGTGGCCCGGGCCGTGCGGCGCAGCCGCGCCGGCATGAGCGACCCGCACCGGCCGGTCGGCAGCTTCCTGTTCCTCGGACCCACCGGCGTGGGCAAGACCGAGCTGGCGAAGGCGCTGGCGGAGGTGCTGTTCGGCGACGAACGCAAGATGCTGCGGGTGGACATGAGCGAGTTCGGCGAGCGGCACACCGTCAGCCGTCTCGTGGGAGCGCCCCCCGGCTACGTCGGCTACGGCGAAGCCGGCCAGCTCACCGAGCAGGTGCGGCGCAACCCCTACTCGGTGGTGCTGCTCGACGAGATCGAGAAGGCGCACCCGGACGTGTTCAACACCCTGCTGCAGGTGCTCGACGACGGCCGGCTCACCGACGGTCAGGGACGCACGGTCGACTTCACCAACACGGTGGTGATCATGACCAGCAACCTCGGCTCGGACATCATCTCGAGCCGCGGCGGGGCGCTGGGCTTCAGCACCGGCGATGCCGAGGCGGCGGAGAAGCCGCTGCGGGACCGGGTGATGGGCCGGCTGCGCGAGTCGATGCGGCCCGAGTTCCTCAACCGCATCGACGAGATCGTGATCTTCCGCAAGCTCGACACCGAGCAGCTGCACCGGATCACCGATCTGCTGCTGAACGACAGCCGCAAGCGTCTGCAGGCCAAGGGCATCGAGGTCGAGTTCACCGAGGCCGCCGTCGACTGGATCGCCGAGCACGGGCATCAGCCCGAGTTCGGGGCGCGGCCGCTGCGCCGGTCCATCCAGCGCGCGGTGGACGACCGCATCGCCGATCTGCTGCTCGACGACGTGCTCGTCGAGGGCGGTCAGATCCGCGTCGACGTGGCCGACGACGAGCTCGAGCTCTCGGTGGGCTAGACACCGGCACGCGAAGCGCGGGCGGTGACCGGCATCCGGTCACCGCCCGTCCGCGTCTGCGGCCACGTCAGCCGGCCTGCGTCATCCGGCGAATCGCGTTCAGGGGCAAACGGATCCATTGGGGACGGTGACGGGCCTCGTACACGACCTCGTACACGGCCTTGTCCAGCTCGTACGCGCGCAGCAGCGCGGCGAACTCGCGCGGATCCACGCCGGACTCGCTCGCGTAACCGTCACAGAACGCCGCGGAGTTGCGCTGTGCCCATTCCTGCGCCCGGAACTCGCGCTGCGCGGCAGCGGCCTCCGACGTCGCATCGTGCAGGGAGTGGTGGGCCGCGTAGTCGAACGAGCGGAGCATCCCCGCGACGTCGCGCAGGGCGCTGTCCGGTTCCCGACGTTCGTCGAGGGACTTGGCGGGCTCGCCCTCGAAATCGATGAGCAGCCAGTGCTCGGGGGTGCGCAGCACCTGCCCGAGGTGCAGGTCCCCGTGGATCCGCTGGACCGTCGTCGTGCCGGTGGCCGCAGCCTCCGCGAACCGCGCCCGCACCCCCGGGGCGATCTCCGCCAGTTCGGGTACGACGGCGCCGGCGGCATCCAGGCGGCGCAGCATCCCGTCGACGATGTCGCCCACGGCTCGCTGGGACGTCCCGAGGGACTGCGCCAGCAGCGCGTGCACCTCGGCCACCGCGGCGCCCATCCGCTGCGATTCCCCGGCGAAATCCGTGCCCACCTCGTCCGCCCGCAGGTCCGCCTCGAGCAGCAGGTCCCGCACACTGCCCAGCGCCATCGACCAGCCGTCGGCGGAGTTGGCGGCGAAGTCCTGCACCATCGCCAGGGTCGTGCGCACCCCACCGATCTCGGCGTCGATCCACGCGCGCACCGGGGCCACCGACCGGCAGCCCGC
The DNA here is from genome assembly GCF_000256505.1 of Rhodococcus sp. P14. NCBI lineage: Bacteria > Bacillati > Actinomycetota > Actinomycetes > Mycobacteriales > Nocardiaceae > Rhodococcus > Rhodococcus sp. P14. Next base: position 3,683 of record NZ_AJFC01000151.1, read on the forward strand.
CGCCCCGAGCGCGAGATGCAGCTCCACATCCGGGTTGACCCCCGGAGTGATCCGGCGGAACAGCTTGAGCAGCAACTGCTCGCCGAGCACGACGGAGGTGTTGGACTGCTCGGCGCTGAGCGCCCGTCCCCGCAGACCCTCCTCGATGACCGTGCCGGGCACGGTGTGCAACTCGACCGGGCCGTACACCTGCCCGGTGGCGATCGAGTGCGCGTACAGGTCGATGATCTCCTGATCGCGCAGGCCGTCGTAGGCGTGGGTGCGATCGTCGCCGCTGCCGTCGGGCCGCGGCAGCGCCCAGGGTGCCAGCTCGTCGGGCAGGTGGAGGCGGTAGCCGAGGGGCACCTGATAGATCTGCTCGTCGCCGGACTCGAACTCGACGGTCACCAGCAGGTGGTCCGCCCCGAATGCGGGAGTGTCGGTGAGGTGTTCCCGCAGCTTGATGCGTACGGCGGCGACGGTCCGGCCCTTGGCGGCGAACCAGCGCTGGTGGGGGAGCCACTCGGCCAGCAGGGCCTCGAGCTCCGCGTCGGAATAATGCTGCACGTGTGGCTCCGTCATGGCTGTACCGCCGCCTCGGCCTCGCTGCTCACCGGATGTTCGCCGACGCCTTCCTTCGTCGGATCCGGTTGCAGCGCAAACCAGTAGAAGCCGTGACCGGGCAGGGTGACCATGTACCCCTCCTCCGTGATCGGTGGGAACGGGACGGAACCGGTGAGCTCCACCGGAATCCACCCCGCGAACCGCGACAGGTCCAGGATGACGGCCTGCGGATACCGGGACAGATTGTTCACGCACAGGATGACGTCGCTGTAGTTGCGGTCCGGTCCGAGCGGCATCTCCCGCAGGTAGGACAGGACGGCCGGGTTGGCGCTGCCGAGTTCGGTGAACGCGGCCTTGCCGAACGCCGGATGTTGCTTGCGGACCTGGATCATCCGCCGCGTCCAGTGCAGCAGGGTGTTCGTCGAGTTCATCTGCCGCTCGACGTTCACGGACTGGTAACCGTAGGTCGGATCCATGATCGTCGGCAGGTACAACCGCGCGGGATCCGCTCGCGAGAAGCCCGCGTTGCGGTCCGGGGTCCACTGCATCGGCGTGCGCACCGCGTCGCGGTCACCGAGCCAGATGTTGTCGCCCATCCCGATCTCGTCGCCGTAGTAGAGCACCGGCGACCCGGGCAGGCTCAACAGCAGCGCCGTGAACAGTTCGAGCTGGTTGCGGTCGTTCTCGAGCAGCGGCGCCAGCCGGCGGCGGATACCGATGTTCGCCCGCATCCGCGGGTCGGTCACGTACTCGGCGTACATGTAGTCACGTTCTTCGTCCGTGACCATCTCGAGGGTCAGCTCGTCGTGGTTGCGCAGGAAGATGCCCCACTGCGCACTGCTCGGGATCGGCGGTGTCTGGGCGAGGATCTCGGAGATCGGGAACCGGTTCTGGCGACGCACCGCCATGAAGATGCGCGGCATGAGCGGGAAGTGGAAGGCCATGTGGCACTCGTCGCCGACCTCCGGTTCGCCGAAGTACTCCACCACGTCGCTGGGCCACTGGTTCGCCTCGGCGAGCAGCACGCGGCCCGGGTACTCCGCGTCGATCACCGCGCGGCACTTCTTCAGGAACGCGTGCGTCTCGGGCAGGTTCTCGCAGTTGGTGCCTTCGCGTTCGAACAGGTAGGGCACCGCATCGAGCCGGAACCCGTCGATACCCAGGTCGAGCCAGAAGCGCAGGACGTCGATCATCGCGTCCTGCACCTCGGGATTGTCGTAGTTCAGGTCCGGCTGATGCGAGAAGAAGCGGTGCCAGTAGTACTGCTTGCGCACCGGATCCCATGTCCAGTTCGACGATTCGGTGTCGACGAAGATGATGCGCGCATCCGGGTAACGCTCGTCGGTGTCGGACCACACGTAGAAGTCGCCGTACGGGCCCTCCGGGTCGGTCCTCGACTCCTGGAACCACGCGTGCGTGTCCGACGTGTGGTTCATGACCAGATCGGTGATGACCCGGATGCCGCGCTTGTGCGCCTCGTCGAGAAACAGGACGAAGTCGTCGACCGTGCCGAACTCCGGCAGCACCGCCCGGAAGTCCCGGATGTCGTACCCGCCGTCGCGCAGGGGGGAGTCGTAGAACGGGGGCAGCCAGATGCAGTCGGCGCCCAGCCAGGCGATGTAGTCGAGCTTCTCGGTCAGCCCGCGCAGATCACCCGTCCCGTCGTGGTTCGAGTCGTTGAACGCGCGCACCAGGACCTCGTAGAACACCGCGGTCTTGAACCAGTCCGGATCCACCGCGAGATTTCTGGCATGGGAGAAGTCCTCGGACTGGGCCTCGACCAGGTGTCCGTCGGCGGTGTGTTCCGGTCCTGTCCCCCGAGCGTTCTCGTCGGGTGGATTCGCTCCGGGCGGGCTGACGCCCAGGGATGGGGCGGCAGTTCCGCCGTCCAGGTCTGGCATGGCACCTCCGTGCTCGTCGCTTCGCGGGACAGACTCTCCAAGGGTGCCCCGGTTCGCGCGTTTCCACACCCGAAGCGGCCGACTATCGACCGTTGTCGTGGTGTTGCGTTCCGTCCGGATTCCGGCTGCGCACCGATGTCGGAACCCGGACCTGATCGGCGTGCCGAAGGGGTGCGTGCCCGCCCCCCGTGCGCGGTTTCGGTAGCCCCCGCTACCGAAACCGCGCACGGGGGGCGCCGTGGCGCGGGGGAGGGCGGCCTGTTACGGTGGTCCGCATGCAGCGCGCATATTTCTGGTTTAGCAGGCCGGCCCGGGGTGGGTCGGTCGGCGTAACCGCGCGCTGACTTCTTCCACCTACGAGCCGGACACGGACCGGCTCGCTGGAATCACCGAAGGTTCAGCCAGGGTCGGCCCGGGAACAGGAACCGAACCCCGATGACCACCAGCACCTCCATCTCCACCGCGAATCTCGACGAACAGCGGACCGTGCGGATCAGCCCGCTCGTCGCTCCGGCCGTCGTCCGCGGCGAACACGCCCCCGACGAGGTCGCCGCCGCGACCGTCCGCTCGGGCCGCGCCGACACCGTGGCGATCCTCGACGGCACCGACGACCGCCTGCTCGTCGTGGTCGGGCCGTGCTCGGTGCACGATCCCGCCGCCGCGATGGACTACGCGCGACGTCTCGCCGCGAAGGCCGACGAGCTGCGTGACGACCTGCACGTGGTGATGCGGGTGTACTTCGAGAAGCCGCGCACCACCCTCGGGTGGAAGGGCCTGCTCAACGACCCGCATCTCGACGGCACCTACGACATCAACACCGGACTGCGCATCGGCCGCAAACTGCTGCTCGACGTCTCCGGCCTCGGTCTGCCCGTGGGGTGCGAGTTCCTCGATCCGATCCTGCCGCAGTACTACGCGGACCTGGTGACCTACGGCGCGATCGGTGCCCGCACCGCGGCCAGCCAGGTGCACCGGCAGCTGTGCAGCGCGCTGTCCATGCCGGTGGGCATCAAGAACTCCACCGAGGGTGACGTGCAGGTGGCCGTCGACGGCACCCGCGCCGCCGCCGCGAGTCACGTGTTCCCCGGCACCGACCTCGACGGCCAGGCCGCCCTCATCGAGACCGTCGGCAACCCGGACTGCCACGTCATCCTGCGTGGCGGCTCCGCGGGCCCGAACTACGATGCCGAGACCGTCGCGGACACGATGGCCCGCCTGCGCAAGGCCGGTCTGCCCGAACGCGTCGTGATCGACGCCAGCCACGGCAACAGCAGCAAGGACCACGAAAAGCAGGTCGACGTCGTCACCGACATCGCCGAGCGGCTCGAGGCCGGCGAGCAGGGCATCGCCGGAGTCATGCTGGAGAGCTTCCTCGAGGCCGGCCGGCAGGACCTCACGCTCGGCCGGGCGGACGAGCTCGAGTACGGCAAGTCCATCACCGATGCGTGCCTCGACTGGGCGACCACCTCCGCCCAGCTCGATCGGCTGGCCGACGCCGTGCGCCGCCGTCGCTCCTGAGGGTGCGGGAACCGTGTCGGGGTGTCCCGCCACGGTTCCTGCCTTCGGCGTTCCGAGGCACGCGGACGGTCGCGGTAGCGTCGGAGGCATGCATCAGCACACGCTGTCGGTGGTCGTGCCGGCGTACAACGAGGAACAGTACATCGGTCAGTGTCTTGCGGCCCTGCTGGAGCAGGAGGCGGATATCCACGAAATCGCGGTGGTGGACAACAACTCGACGGACAGGACGGGCGAGATCGTCGATGCGATTGCCGAGCGGTCTCCGATCGTCCGCCGGATCTTCGAGCCCCGCCCAGGTGTCGCATTCGCTCGAAATGCCGGGTTCGACTGGGCGACAGGAGATCTTCTCGGCAGGATCGATGCCGACACGCGGGTCCGTCCCGGATGGGCCCACACGATCCTCGACTTCTTCGCGCGTGCAGACACCGCGAGCGTCGGAGCCGTCAGTGGACTCAGCAACTCCTACGACTCGCCGTACCGGGAGCTCAAGCGCCGGTATATCGAGCAGCGCGTGCGCAAGGGGTTCTTCGGCGGTGAGCGCCGAATCGACAATCTGCACGGTGCCAACATGGCCGTGCGCCGGTCGGCGTGGCAGCGCGTCCGCGACGCGGTCAGCACGGATGCCGGGATCCACGAAGACCTCGACCTGGCCTTGTGCCTGCGTGAGGCCGACATCGAGATCGCCCAGCTCTCCGACTTGTTCGTCGACATCTCCCCCCGGCGTGCGCTGACGCCGCCGCGGGAGTACACCAAGTACATCCGCTCCGGAACCGCCACGTTCGAACTGCACGGCCGGATGAATCCGGTGCTTCGCCGGATTCTGAGGGCGCACTGGGCGTTCCACGTGCTCGTGTATCTAGCCTATCGGCCCTACGATCCGGAGCAGGGCCGATTCACGCTCACCCGGCTGCTGCGCACACCGCGTGCCCGCACGCTGCCGATCGACGTGGCGGACACCGTCCGCGTATGAGTCCTGCGATGCGGGGGTCCGCCCGACTCGTCCCGGGCGCACCCCCGCATCCGTTCGTGTCAGCGCAGCGGCGTGAAGTCGCGGCTGCCGAGGTAGTCGGGGCGCGGCTTCGGTGCCGAGAACGGCTCGCCGAGCGTGTTCTCGACGCTGTTGAACACCACGAACAGGTTCGACCGGGGGAACGGGGTGATGTTGCCGTTCGAGCCGTGCATGCAGTTCGAGTCGAACACCGTCGCGGAACCGGCCGAGCCGGTGAACGTGGCGATGCCGTGCTCGGCGGCCATCGAGGTCAGCGTGTCCTCGTCGGGTGAACCCGTGGGCGGGACGTGCGTGACCAGCGACTGCTGGTAGTAGTCGTCGGGCGTCGTGCCGGCGCACGAGACGAAGGTCCGGTGCGAACCGGGCATGATCATCAAACCGCCGTTGTAACCGTAATTCTCGGTCAGCGCGACCGAGATGCTCAGCGCCCGCGGCCGCGGCATGCCGTCCTCGGCGTGCCAGGTCTCGAAGTCCGAGTGCCAGTAGAACGGTCCGCCGCGGAATCCCGGCTTGACGTTCAGCCTCGACTGGTGGATGTAGACCTCCGAGCCGAGGAGCTGGCGGGCGATCCCGGCGATCTCCGGTCGCCGGATGATCTCGCCGACGGTGTCGGAGAGGCGGTGCACGTCGAACACGGAGCGCACGTCCCCGCTGCCGGCCTCCCGCACGACCCGATCGTCGTCGGCCAGCTCCCGGCCCAGACGTGCTGTCTCGTCGAGCAGATTTCCGACGTCGTGCGCCGGCAGGAGCGCGTCCACGGTGTGGAACCCGCGCCGGTCGTACTCGGCGACGGCCGACGCGTCCAGCGGCCCCGCGGCTGATCCCCACACCACCGGATCCGGCCGGGACACGCTCACGCACTTCGTGCGGTTCCGGGTCGGGTAGGCGTCGATGACGGCCGTCTGCATTGTTGCGAATCACCCTCTCGAAGTCGATGACGGTTCTCCTCGACGCTCTCACTCACCGTCGGCGGATGCAACCCGTCGCGGAGATCCGCAGCACGAACATGCGCACTCGCGCATGCGGCGGGAGTAGGGTCGCCCCTGGCTGCCGCCACACAACAGGATGAGGGGACCATGACCGGGACGATGCGCGCCGCGCGCTTTCATGCCGACACCGGAACCAATGTGCTGGAAGATGTTCCGATTCCGTCGCCGGGCCCCGGCGAGGTGCTCGTGAAGGTGGCGTTCTGCGGGATCTGCCACTCGGATCTGAGCCTGCTGGACGGTACGTTCCCGGCCCTGCTGCCCGTGGTCACCCAGGGGCACGAAGCCGCCGGGACCATCGCCGCCCTCGGGGACGGCGTGACGGGCTGGGCGGTCGGGGACCGCGTCGTCCCCGCCGCGGGCCGACCGTGCCTGCAGTGCCGCTTCTGCCGGCGGGGCGACCTGACCAACTGCCCGAACATCCAGCTGATGGCGTTCGCGTACGACGGGGCGTGGGCCGAGTACACCGTCGCCCAGGCGGGCGGTCTCACCCGCGTGCCCGACAACGTCCCGCTCGAGCAGGCGGCGATTCTCGCCGACGCGGTGTCGACCCCGTTCGGTGCGGTCGTGCGCACCGGCCAGGTCGCGGTGGGCGAGGCCGTCGGCGTGTGGGGAGTCGGCGGGGTGGGCACCCACATCGTGCAGCTCGCCCGGCTGGTCGGCGCCGTGCCGATCCTCGCGTTCGACATCAACCCCGCGGTGCGGGAGCGGGCCCTCGAACTCGGCGCCGACCACGTGTTCGATTCCCGCGACCCGGACCTGGTCCGGAAGGTCGCCGAGGCGACGGGCGGGAAGATGCTCGACGTGGCCTTCGACTCTGCGGGCCTGAAGGTCACCTTCGACCAGGCCCTACAGTGCGTCATGACGGGTGGCCGCGTGGTGGTGGTGGGGCTGAGCGGGCAGGAGGCCTCCCTCGGCCCCACGGCCACGTTCGGCCTGTCGCGCAAGCACGTCATGGGCCACCTCGGGTACAAGAACGTCGACATCGAGACGCTCGCGGCACTCGTCTCCCGCGGGCGCCTGGACATCTCCCGCTCCGTCAGCGAGATCGTCCCGCTCGAGAACATCGCCGAGGGCATCGCGAAGCTGCGCAACCACGTCGGGGATCCGATCCGGATCCTCGTACAGCCCTGACGTGTCGGGGTGCCGTCGTACCGTCACCGCATGGGTTACGGATTCCAGGTGACGGTCGATTCGAGCAGCCCGCACACGCTGGCGAAATGGTGGGCGGCGGCGCTGGGCTGGCGGGTGGAGCCGAGCAACGAGGACTTCATCCGCGGCCTGGTCGCGGCCGGGCACGCCCGGGAGGAGGACACCGAGATCTTCGAGGGCGTCCTCGTGTGGAAGGCGGGCGCCGCGATCTCCGATCCCGAGGTGCCCGCGCGTCCGCGCGTGCTGTTCCAGCTGGTGCCCGAAGGCAAGACGGTGAAGAACCGGCTGCACTTCGACATCCGGGCGGGGGAGGACCGCGAGGCGCTGGCCGGCCGGCTCGCCGAGGCGGGCGCGACCGTCCTGCACCGGGGCCGGCAGGGGCCGAACGAGTGGATCACGATGTCCGATCCGGAGGGCAACGAGTTCTGCGTCGCGTGAACCGGCGACCTACCGGTATGCGCGGGGGGTCTTGCCCGTCCATCGCTTGAAGGCGCGCCGGAACGCACTCGGCTCGGAGAAGCCGAGCCGGGCCGACAGGGCGTCCACCGCCTCGCCGCGGCGCAACCCGGCGATCGCCGTATCGCGCAGCACCTCCTCGCGCAACTGCCCGAGCGAGGTGCCCTCCTGCCTGAGCAGACGCCGCAGATGCGGGGCGCTCACCGACAGCATCTCCGCGACGTCCTCGGCGGTCGCCGTGCGACCCTCGATGCCCGACTCGAGGATCCGCCGCACCTGCGACGCGGCGGTGGAGTCGTAGTCGCGTTCCGACATCATCAGATTCGGTGATTCGCGCAGATAGTCCTCGAGGGTCTCCTCGGTCTGGACGATGGGCGACCGCAGGGCCGCGTTGTCGATCTCGAGCACCGCGCCGGCGGCCTCGAAGGTGACCGGCACCCCGAAGATCGCGTCGTAGTTCTTCGCCAGCACCGGATCCGGCTCGCCGTAGGGGACCGAGACCGACGCCAGCCGTACCCGGCCCCCGACGAGCCAGGCCGCGAAGCGGTGCAGCAGGATGAGCAGGAAGTCGATGATGACGCGGGTCCTGTCGTCGTACGACTCCAGCACCACCTCGAGCCGGGTCGTCCGCGGCCCCGGGGTGAGCCGTAGCCGCGGCAGCGTCGGCAGCACCTGGTTGACCTGGATCATCCGCTCGAGGGCCTGCGCGAGGTCCCGGCAGTGGATCAGCGTCAGGCACACCACCCGGAACGTGCCGCGGGGTACCGGTCCCGGTCCGAGCCCGAACAGTTCGTCACCGGTGAGTTCCCAGGTCTTCTGGGTGAACCGGGTGACCTGCTCGGGGGTCAGGCGCGCGTGCGGGTGGGCGAGCACCGCGCGGCTGATCCGTGCCGCGTTCAGGGCCGGGGCCAGATCCACCCCGTTCGCCTCGGCCAGCACCACCGAACGGCGCACGAAGTCGGAGGGAATGGTGGCGGGGGCGGTCATAGTCAGCCGTGCTCCCGCAGGCTGCGCAGCCGCCGGACACCCTCGAGGAGGACGTCGTCGCGCTTGCAGAAGGCGAACCGCACCAGGTGATTCCATTGCCGGGGGTCGTCGACGAAGGCGCTCACCGGGACCGCGGCCACGCCGATGCGCTCGGGCAGGGTTCTGCAGAAGGCGACACCGTCCGTCACACCGACAGGGGTGACGTCCGCGCACACGAAATACGTTCCGGCCGAGTCCAGCACGCCGAATCCGGCGTCGGTGAGCGCAGCGGAGAGCAGGTCGCGCCTGCGCTGCAGATCGTCGCGCTGGGCGGCGACCCAGGGCTGCTCGTGGGTCAGCGCGTACGTGACGGCGGGCTGGAACGGCGCTCCGGCGACGAAGGACATGAACTGTTTCGCCGTGCGCACCCCGTCGATCAGTTCGCGGGGCCCGAGCGCCCACCCGATCTTCCAGCCGGTGACGTTGAACATCTTCGCGGCGCTGGACACGGTGACGGTGCGTTCGGCCATGCCGGGCAGGGACGCGATCGGCCGGTGCTGCCGGCCGTCGAACACCAGATGCTCGTACACCTCGTCGGACAGCACCAGCAGGTCGCGTTCGCACGCCAGTTCCGCGAGCGCGCGAAGCGCCTCGTCGTCGTAGACCGTCCCCGTCGGATTGTGCGGGGTGTTGACCACCAGCATCCGGGTGCGGTCGGTGACCGCGGCGCGCAGCGCGTCGACGTCCAGGACGAACCCCGATCCGGCACGAGTGAGCGGAACGGTGCGGCGGGTAGCCCCGGCGAGTGCGACGGACGCGGCGTAGGAGTCGTAGTAGGGCTCGGTGAGCAACACCTCCTCACCGGGCTCGACGAGACCGAGGACGGCGGCGCTGATCGCTTCGGTGGCACCGACGGTGACGAGGACCTCGCCGTCGGGGTCGTGTTCGAGTCCGTACCGGGCCGCCCGGTCCGCTGCGATCGCCCGCCGCAGTTCGGGCGTGCCCGGCCCGGGCGGATACTGGTTGACGCCGTCGGCGATGGCCTGGCGCGCGACGTCGAGCATCGCGCGGGGGCCGTCCGTGTCGGGAAAGCCCTGGCCGAGGTTCACGGCGTCGTGCGTCACGGCCAGAGCGGTCATCTCGGCGAAGATCGTGGAGGCGAACGGCCGCAGCCTTTCGACCGTGCGGACCCGGCGTGAGGACGCGATTTCTGCCATTTCGGCAGCTTAGCCGCGTCCTTCGCGACCCCCGGCAGCGGTCGTGTCACATCCGGCGGGGCTGTCTCGTCCGAAGAGGTGAACGGTCCCGTCCGGGACCCGGGGAACGGAGTAGATCATGGCGCGCATTCCCGCGGTGACACCGGCCGAGGCCGGTGTCGCGACGAAGATCGCCTATCGGATGGCCCGGCGCCGCTTCGGGGAGGTGCCCGAGCCGTTCGCCGTCTACGCCCACCATCCGGCGCTGATGCGGGCGAGCGCCGTGCACGAGACGCTCGTCGAGCGCGCGTCGACGGTGCTGCCGCCGCACGTGCGCGAACTCGCGGTGTACCGGGTGGCCTGGAGCGTCGGGTGCTCCTGGTGCGTCGACTTCGGCACGATGCTGCAGCGGCTCGACGGCCTCGACGTGGACCGCCTCGAGCACATCGCCGACTATGCGACCTCCGACGCCTACAGCGACGACGAGCGTGCGGCGATCGCGTACGCCGACGCGATGACGGGAGCCGGCGGCGACGGCGGTGCGGCCGTCACGGTGACGGACGAGCAGGTCGCCGACCTCGAGCGGCGCTTCGGACGGGCCGGGGTGGTCGAATTGACCTACCAGATCGCGCTCGAGAACATGCGGGCCCGGATGAACTCGGCCCTGGGCATCCACGAGCAGGGTTTCAGCACCGATGCGTGCCGGGTGCCGTGGCTGCAGGACGACGCGGCTCAGGGCAGCACGAGCTGACCGATGGGACCCGGATTCCAGGCGATCTCCCACCGGAATCCGTCGGGGTCCGCGAAATATCCTGTGTAGCCGCCCCACTCGCGTTCGACCGCGTCGGAGACCGGATCGGCTCCGGCGCGTCGGGCGGTGTCCAGCACCCGGTCGACATCCGCTCGGTCGGCGACGTTGTGGGCGAGCGTCACGGGCGGGACGCCGCTCCGGCGAACGGGCCCGACCTCGGCTGCGAAGTGCTGTTCGTCCCACAGGGACAGGACGAGGTGCGGTCCGACCTGGATCATCAGCACCTCGCCGGGCACATCGACGACGGGCGTCCAGCCGAGCCCGTCGACGTAGAAGCGCCGGGTGCGCTCGAGGTCCGCGACGGCAAGGGTGACGAAGCTCAGTCGGGGCTCCATGACCGCGACTCTAACCGTCGAGGCGGACGCCGCGGAGCTTGTCGGGATTGGCCATGTCGTAGGCCGCCCATACCCGCCCGTCACGGACGGTGCAGCCGACGACCCGCCCGGCGAACGCGCGGCGGGTCCCGTCGCCGGGGGAACCGGCGCTGACGAACCCCAGTTCGCCGTTGACGAGCGCCGGCGTGCCGGCCAGGAACGCCTCGGCGCCGTAGCGCTGCATCAGGCCCAGGAAGAACCGGGCGAACCGGTCGGCGCCGACGACGACGTTGATCGCGGTGCGGGTGGTGCCGCCCGCGTCCCCGATCACCCGGGCGTCGGGGTCGAGCGCCGCGACCACCGCCGCGAGGTCCCCGGAGGCGAGGGCCGTCATCAGCCGCTGTACCGCCTCGACGTGCTCGGCGGCCGGCACGGGCGGCGGCGCGGCCGCGACGGCCCGCCGGCCGCGGGAGGCGAGCTGGCGCGCGGACGCCGGCGTGACGTCGAGAATGGCGGCGATCTCGTCGAACGGCACCGCGAAGCCGTCGTGCAGGACGAAGGCGACGCGCTGGGCCGGGGTGAGCGTGTCCAGCACGACCATCGCCGCCATCCGGCTGTCCTCCTGCCGCACAACGGCTTCCAGCGGATCGGGGGAGGACGGTCCGCCGACCGGAGTGACGATCGGTTCGGGCAGCCACTGGCCGACGTAGTTCTCGCGACGTACCGCGGCCGACCGCAGCCGGTCCAGGCACAGACGTCCGACCACGGTGGTCAGCCACGCCCGCAGATCGTCGATCCCGTCCGCGTCCGCGCGGTCGAGTCGCAGCCAGGCGTCCTGGACCGCGTCCTCGGCGTCGGCGACGCTGCCGGTCAGCCGGTAGGCGACGGAGAGCAGGTGCGGCCGATGCTGCTCGAAGGCGTCGGCGAGCACGGCGGTGCGCATGGGCCGATCGTACCGACCGGCATCCGGTTCGCGGCCGGTACGGTAGCGGATCGGACAAGTCAAGGGATTCGCACACGGATGCGCCGAAGCGTTGCCCCGTCGCCGCGGCCCGGGCCAGACTTCCGGAGTCCGATCGCCGCAGAAGGAGTCCACCGTGTACGAGTGTCCGGACTGTTGTCGCTGACCCTCCCGGTGTAGCTCGCCCGTCCGGCCCGTCCGGACGCCGGCACTCGATCTTCCGTTGCTGCACCGCGAATCCCGGTGCCGTGGACGCCTCGCCGTCGCCGCACCGCACTTCTCTGTGCCCGCTGTGCCGGGCCTCCTCGCCGAACGTAAGGGACAACTCTCGCGATGTCGTATTCCATGCTGCGCAGCCGGCTGGCCCGGCCGGCTGCGGTCGCAGCCACCCTCGTCACCCTCGCCGCGGGGGTCGCGGCGTGCTCCCCGGGGTCGGGGACCGCCACCACCGACGACGGGCGCACCGTTCTGCGCTACCAGGGCTCGGCCGGCCAGGTCACCTACCCCGAACTCGCGGAGAGCCTCGGCTACTACGAGAACGTCGCGCTGGACTGGGTGGGTGACACCACCAGCGGTCCGCAGGACATCCAGTCCGCGGCCACCGGGCAGACCGAATTCGGCGGCGCATTCAACGGTGCCGTCATCAAGCTCGCCGCCGCCGACTCGCCGATCACGTCGGTCATCAGCTACTACGGCTCCGACGAGCAGTCGTTCAACGGCTACTACGTGCTCGAGGACAGCCCGATCCGCACCGCCCGGGATCTGATCGGCAAGAAGGTGGGGATGAACACGCTCGGTGCGCACCACGAGTTCCTCGTCCGCGAATGGCTCGCCCGGCAGGGGTTGACCCCGGACGAGATCGGGCAGGTCGAACTGATCGTCGTGCCGCCGGTGAACACCGAACAGGCATTGCGGGAGGGACAGATCGACGTGGGCACCCTCGGCAGCGTGTTCCGCGAGACCGCGGTCGCGCGCGGCGGAATCCGACCGCTGTTCACCGACGAGTCCCTGTTCGGGGCGTTCAGCTACGGCACGTACGTCTTCCGCGACGACTTCATCGCCGAGAACCGGGATGCGGTGGCGGATTTCGTGCAGGGCACCGCACGTGCGATCCGCTGGGCGCAGACCACCCCGCGCGACACGGTCATTGCCGAGTTCAAGGAGATCATCGGCAGCCGCGGCCGCAACGAGAGCACCGACCTGGTCGAGTTCTACCAGAGCCCCGGCGTCGCCGGACCGGGCGGGACGATCACGGAACAGGAGATCCGGACCTGGCTCGACTGGCTCGCCCGGAACGGCGAACTGCCCGACGGCACGTTCACCCCATCCGACATCTACACCAACGAGTTCAACCCCTACGCCAACGGCACCTACGAACCGTCGAGCGGTCCGAACGGTGAACCCGTCGAGGAGGCGAAATGAGCACCACCCCGAAGCTCCGTCTCGAGCACGTGACCAAGCGGTTCCCGGTCCGCGGTACGGACACCGCGTTCACAGCCCTCGACGACGTCAGCCTCGACGTCGCCGACGGTGAGTTCCTCGTCCTCGTCGGCCCCAGCGGCTGCGGCAAGTCCACCCTGCTCGACCTGCTCGGTGGGCTGAGCAGCCCGACGTCCGGCCGGATCCTGCTCGACGGACAGCCGATCTCCGGGCCGGGCCTGGACCGGGGCATCGTCTTCCAGCAGTACGCACTCCTGCCGTGGCGCACCGCGCGGCACAACATCGAATTCGGCCTCGAGGCGAAGGGGCTGCCCCGGCGGCAGCGGCGTGAGCGCGCCGAGCACTACCTCGAGCTCGTGGGGCTGCGTGGATTCGGAGATCGTTATCCGCACGAGCTGTCCGGTGGCATGAAACAGCGCGTCGCGATCGCCCGGAGCCTGGCGTTCGACCCCGAGGTGCTCCTCATGGACGAGCCGTTCGCCGCGCTCGACGCACAGACCCGGGAATCGTTGCAGGACGAGCTGTTACGGATCCGCCACGAGACCGGCAAGACGATTCTGTTCATCACCCACGGCATCGACGAGGCGGTCTACCTCGGACAGCGCGTGGCCGTCCTGACGTCCCGGCCCGGACGGGTCGAGGCCGTCGTGGACATCGACATCGATCGCACCGTCGACGACGTCCGCTCCGGCGAGGCGTTCCGACACTATCGACACCGGATCTGGTCCTTGCTGCACTCGGACGTCGAGCGCGCGCAGAACCACGGTGCCGCAATCCAGGAGGTCCACCATGTCTAGTCCGAGCGCCACGTTGATCCACCCCGTCGCGCTCGACGGGGCCCTGGCGGAGCAACGACCCGCACCGGCCCCGCCGGCTCGAGGCGCCGGGACCGGCCCCTGGATCGGTGCCTTCGTGTGGCGCGGGCTCAAGCCGGCCGTCGCGATCCTCGCCTTCCTCGCGGTCTGGGAGATCGCGCCCCGGCTCGGACTCGTCGACGAGGTGTTCCTGCCGCCCTTCACCGTGGTCGCGGACGCCTTCGCCCAGCTGATCGGCGACGGCCGGCTCGCCGAGCACCTCGGTGCCAGCCTGTCCCGGGCCGTCACCGGCTTCGGGATCGCGGTGCTCGTCGCGATCCCGCTCGGTGTGGCGATCGGCTGGTACCGGCCGGTGGCCGAGTTCCTCGATCCGATCCTCGAGTTGTTCCGCAACACCGCCGCGCTCGCGCTGCTGCCGGTGTTCATCCTGATCCTGGGCATCGGCGAGACCTCGAAGGTGGCGCTGGTGACCTACGCGAGCACCTTCCCGATCCTGCTCAACACCGTCTCCGGCGTGCGCACCGTGGATCCGCTCCTGGTGAAATCGGCCCGCTCCCTCGGTCTGCCTTCGTACCGCCTGTTCCAGAAGGTGATCCTGCCGGCCGCGGTGCCGACGATCTTCACCGGCATCCGGATGGCCGCGGCCTCGTCCATCCTCGTGCTCATCGCGGCCGAGATGGTCGGCGCCAAGGCGGGTCTCGGCTATCTCGTCACCGCTTCGCAACTCAACTTCCAGATCCCGAACATGTACGCCGGCATCGTCGCCATCTCTCTCGTCGGTCTGACCTTCAACGGGATCCTCGTCGCGGTCGAGCGCCGGCTCTCCCGCTGGCGCGCAGACCGGTAGTCCCCTCGTTCCCCCACACCTGGAGAGGTTGTCATGTCGCAGTCCCCGAAGCAGTTCCACCTCAACGCCTTCCTGATGGGAGTCGGTCATCACGAGGCCGCCTGGCGGCACCCGCGCACCGACGCGCGCCGCGTCCTCGACGTCGCACACTTCCAGGAGCTCGCGCAGATCGCCGAACGCGGCACGCTCGATTCGGTGTTCTTCGCCGACGGTCTCGCAGTGGGGCCGCGCGTCGAGCACAACGCTCAGGCGATCTTCGAACCGATCACCCTGCTCTCGGCGATGGCCGTCGTCACCGAGCGCATCGGCCTCATCGCCACCGCGTCCACCGGCTTCAACGAACCGTTCAACCTCGCCCGCAAGTTCGCCTCGCTCGACCACATCAGCCACGGCCGCGCCGGCTGGAACATCGTCACCTCCGGAGGTGCCGACGAAGCCCGCAACTTCGGATACGACGAGACCCCCGACCACGCCGGTCGTTACGACCGCGCCGCCGAGTTCGTCGATGTGGCGACCGGTCTGTGGGACAGCTGGGAGGACGACGCCGTCGAACTCGACGTCGAGAGCGGTCGTTTCGCGGACCCGGGCAAGGTCCACCCCGTCGACCACGACGGCCCGCGGTTCTCGGTACGCGGACCGCTCAACACCCCGCGCTCCCCGCAGGGCCGTCCCGTCCTGGTGCAGGCCGGATCGTCGGAGAGCGGGAAGGACTTCGCCGCCCGGTACGCCGAGGCCGTGTTCACCGCGCAGCGCACCCTGGCCGAGGGACAGGCGTTCTACCGCGATCTGAAGGCGCGGGTGGCCGCGGTGGGACGCGATCCGCACTCGCTGAAGGTGCTCCCCGGGATCGTGCCGTTCATCGGCGACACCGAGGTCGCGGCGAAGGCGCTCGAGCAGGAGTTCACCGACCTGATCTCGCCGGCCTACTCGCTGCGTCAGCTCTCCGGGATGGTGGGGGTGGACCTCACCGACCATGCCCTCGACGCGCCGCTGCCCCCGCTGCCGCCCCTCGACCGGATCCAGGGCAACAAGAGCCGCTACGAGCTGGTGAAGAACCTCGCCGAGAACGAGCACCTGACCGTGCGCCAGCTCATCGGCAAGCTCGGCGGCGGACGGGGGCACCGCACGTTCGCGGGCACCGCCGAGCAGATCGCCGACGACCTGCAGCTGTGGTTCGAGGGCGGAGCCGCGGACGGCTTCAACGTCATGCCGCCCTACCTGCCCGGTGGTCTCGAGGACTTCGTCGAGCAGGTCGTGCCGATCCTCCGGGATCGGGGACTGTTCCGCACCGAATACACCTCGACGACGTTGCGCGGCCACTACGGGCTCGACCGCCCGGCCGGCCGGTTCGACGCTGTGCCGGCTCGGGCGGCGACGGCCTGAGTGCACGGGCCCAGTCGCGCGGAGGGAACCCCGCGCGACCGGGGCCGGTCCGCGATACTGGGGATCGGCACGCAGGCCCCGATCTCGAAGACAGGAATCCCACATGCGATTCGGAATGTTCGTCCCCCAGGGCTGGCGGCTCGACCTCGTCGGCATCGAACCCGCCGAGCAGTGGCGGGTGATGCGTGACCTGGCTCAGCGCGCCGACAGCGGACCGTGGGAGTCGATCTGGGTGTACGACCACTTCCACACCGTGCCGGTGCCCACCGAGGAGGCCACCCACGAGGCGTGGTCGCTGGTGTCGGCGTTCGCCGCGGTCACCGAGAGGGTGCGGATCGGGCAGATGTGCACCGCCATGGGCTACCGCAACCCCGCCTACCTGGCGAAGGTCGCCGCGACCGCGGACATCGTTTCGGGCGGCCGCATCGAGATGGGCATCGGCGGCGGATGGTACGAGCACGAGTGGCGCGCCTACGGATACGGCTTCCCGTCCGCGCCGGAACGGTTGCGCCGCCTCGACGAGGGTGTGCAGATCTTCCGTCAGGCCTGGACCACCGGCACGGCCACCCTGCACGGCCGGCACTACCAGGTGGACGGTGCCGTCGTGCGGCCGCTGCCGCTGCAGGAGGGCGGCATCCCGTTGTGGATCGCCGGTGGCGGGGAGAAGGTGACGCTGAAGATCGCCGCGAAGTACGCGCAGTACACCAACTTCGACGGCACCCCGGAGGGTTTCGCCCACAAGTCGGAGATCCTGCGGGGGCACTGCGCCGAGGTGGGCACCGATTTCGACGCCATCGTGCGCTCGGCGAACTACAACGTCGCCATCGGCCGCACCGAGGCCGAGGTGCAGGAGCGTCTCGGCACGCTGCGGGCCCGGCTCGAACCGTACGTCGGGCCCGAGAAGGCCGACGGTGCGCTCGACGCCTTCCGGGGTCTGCCCGCCGTGGGAACACCCGAGCAGATCGTCGAGAACTTCAGGGCGCTGAAGAAGCAGGGCATGACGTACGCGATCCTCTACTTCCCCGAGGCCGCCTACGACACCTCGGGCATCGAACTGTTCGAGAAGGAGGTCCTGCCCGAACTGCTCTGACCGGCCCCGTCGATCACATCGGCCATCCGTCGGCCGGTACGCGTGGGTCGTCGGGCAACAGGCCCGCGACCCACGCGTCGTGCCGGGACCCGCGCTGCAGTATCCCGCGCCGCTGCACGCCTTCGAAGCGGAAGCCGACCCGGCGGGCCACCGCCGCCGACGCGCGGTGCCCGGCCAGCGCCCGCCACTCGATGCGGTCCAGTTTCAATCCGTCCGAGCGGAAAGCATAGTCGCACAGCAGGTTCACCGACTCCGTCGCGAGTCCGCGGGCGCGGGCAGCCGGGGCAATCCAGTACCCGATCTCCGCCGCCGACGCGTCCCGCTCGATCAACCCGACGGTCCCCAACAGCGGACCGTCGGCGGACGTCCGCACCGCCCATACCGGGCTGTGCGCCGCCCAGCCCGCGGGCACCACGTCGCCGACGAACCGTTGCGCGTCCGCCCGCGTGTAGGGGTCCGGGACCGTCGTCCACCGCACGATCGACCGGTCCCGGCAGGCGGCCGTGATCGCGTCGACGTCGCCCGCCCGGGGCACCGTGAGAACGACGGTGCTTCCGGTGAGGACGACGGGGCGCATGGTCAGCGCAGGTCGGCGGGCAGGTCCTTCGGGTCCAGCACGAGCCGGCGCTCCTCGCTGGCCGCGACCTCGTCCGAGCGGGAAAGCTTGCCTTCGAGCACCTTCCACTCGGTCTCGTCGATCGCGGCGGCGGCCTCGCGCAGCACCGAAGCGTCCCGGGTGCCCCATGCGATCGGCATCGGGCTGACCATCTGCCACACGCCGCTCGTGTTGCGGGTGGTGCGGTCCGACAGCACCGCGACGGACGGCACGCGCTCGCCGACCCGCACCCGGTGCCCCGGTACGGCCGTGACGTCCCGGGCGACCAGGGCGTAACGGTGACCGTCGGTCTGCGGCTTGGCGATGTCGACGAGCGCGAGCAGCGTCATCCCGCGCGGCCGGATTTCGGAGACCACGGCCGGAACCAGCGGGCTGTCCCGGTACAGATCCTGGATCGTGCCCACCTTGCGCGGAGCCCACACCGCGACCCACGCGGAAGTGAGCGCGGCGACGACGACCACGGCCGCGACGACGAAGGACCACGCCCGGCCGACCGCGATCAGCCATACGGCGGCTACGGTGAACAGCACCGCCAGCACGATCGCCGACACCCGTAGTCGTCGCACCTCGGCGACGGTCTGATTGACGGCCTTGGCGTGGGGCAGGTCCACGGGAAAGTCGAAACGACGCACGACGTCAGCTTATGCGACCGGCCCGCCGTGGTGGAGTCCTGCCGGGGCTGGCCGTGGCCTGGTGTCGAGGTGCGTGGTGTCGAGGGGCGTGGTGCCGAGGGGCGCTCACCGGGTGGCGGCCCGTACCGCCGCGACCAGCCACGCGACGAGCAGGGCCAGCAGTGCGACCACGAGCAGGACCGGAGCCAGCAGCGCGACCAGGACGACGAGGAGGGCCAACAGGATCTTCGTCCTGGTGCTCAGGCCGGAGATCAGGCCCTTGACGGCGGCCCACACGGGGTTCTTGCCGGTCAGGGCGGCCCCGGCGCCTTTGAGGACGGCTCTTGTGCTCGCACTGCCCTCGGTGACGGTATCGATGAGCTGGTCCGTCGAGGCGGGGGCATCGCGCAGCACCGCGTCCCGGCGCTTCCGCACCGCCCGGGCGAGCCGGCGAACGTGGGTCTTCAGCCACTCGACGGCGGCCGCGAAGGGCCGGCGCTTGCGACGCGGAGCGCGGTCGTCGAGCCCCGGTCCGGGACGTTCCGATGTCGCCACCGGTGGGCGCTCGGACGACCGGGGCCGGGAGCCGGTGGACGTGCGCGGCCTCTCACGGGTCCGCGACCGAGCCTGCTCGTCGGCGGTCTGCGTCCGCGGACGGGTCCGGCGCGTAGCGGTGTCCTGCGTCCGGGCGCGCCGTGGGGCGTCCGGCGCCGTACGGGTTCCGGCGGCGGCGCGTCCGGCTCGCCGATCCGGGTCCGTCCGCCGTGGCGCAGCCGTGGCCGACCGCGCGGTGGTCGATTTCCCGGTGGTGGATTTCGCGGTGCCGGATCGTGCGGTGGTGGATTTCGCGGTCGTCGACTTCGCGGTGTCCGACCGCGTCGTGGCCGGCGTCGTCGGGGTCGCGGTCGTCGACTTCGGGGCGGCTGCCCGTCTGCGAGATGTGCGTTCCCTGCCCCCGGCCGTTCGGCCGGCGCCGCGTGCGGTCCGACCCTCTGCTGTGCCCCGTGCACCCATACCTACGGCTACCCCCGGCGGTGCCGGGGAAACCTGTCGTGAGGCTCCGGCCTCAACTCGAGCAGAATGCGCACAACGGGGCTATCGCACGCAACGGTGACCACTCGGAGTGGGCGGCCTCACACTTCGGTGTAGCAGGGATCACACCGGGCGGCGGCCCGGTTTCTCGAACCCCCTCCGCACCGTCCCCAGACGAAAGCGAGCAGATCGTGCTTGTCTTCCTCGGCTTCCTCATGGTCGCCGTCTTCATGTACTTGATCCTCTCCAAGAGGGCCACGCCCGTCGTCGGTCTCATCCTCGTCCCGGTCGCCTTCGGGCTGTTCGCCGGCGCCGGTCTCGATCTCGGCGACATGATCGTCGACGGCGTCACCGACCTGGCCCCGACCGCGGCGCTGCTGTTCTTCGCGATCATCTTCTTCGGGATCATGATCGACGTCGGACTGTTCGACCCGCTGGTGCGGTTGATCCTGCGGCTCGTGCGCGACGACCCGGCGCGGCTCGTCGTCGGCACCGCGGTGCTCGCGATGATCGTCTCCCTGGACGGCGACGGCTCGACCACGTTCATCATCACCACGTCGGCGATGCTGCCGCTGTACCTGAAGCTGCGGGTGAGCCCCGTGATCCTGACGGTCGTCGCGGGCCTGGCGAACGCGACGATGAACATCATCCCGTGGGGCGGGCCGACGGTCCGTGCCGCCAGCGCCCTGGGCCTGTCCCCGTCGGACGTGTTCGTGCCGATGATCCCCTCGCTGCTCGTGGGCCTGGTCGTCGTGCTCGGCTTCGCGCTGCACCTCGGTGTCATGGAGCGCCGGCGACTCGGCAAGCTGGTGTGGACCGCGGAACCGGTCCTCGCGGGTGTCGGCCGCGGCGGATCGACCGGCTCCGGCGGATCGGGCGGATCCCGAGCGACCGGGACCGGCCCGGGGGCCGACGCCGGCGACAGCGACGACCAGACCGGCGGATTCGCCGCCGCCCTCGATCCGAACCGCGCAACCCTGCGACCGAAGCTGCTGCCGTTCAACGCCCTGCTCACCGTCGCGCTGCTCGTCGTCCTCGGCCTCGACGTCCTGCCCATCCCCGTGCTGTTCATGATCGCCGCCGGTCTGGCGCTGGCGGTGAACTTCCCGCGCGTGGCCGACCAGTCCGAGGCGATCGTCCGGCACTCGTCGAGCATCGTGTCGGTGGTCGCCATGGTGTTCGCCGCGGCCGTCCTGACCGGGGTGTTCCAGGGCACCGGCATGGTGGAGTCGATGGCGCTGTGGCTGACCGGGGTGATCCCGGACGCGCTCGGCCCGTTCCTCGCGGTGATCACGGGGGTGCTCAGCATTCCGTTCACGTTCTTCATGACCAACGACGCCTTCTACTTCGGGGTGCTACCGGTGCTCGCCGAGACCGCCGCCCAGTACGGGATCGAACCGGTCGAGATGGCCCGCGCGTCGATCACCGGCCAGCCCGTACACATGCAGAGCCCCCTCGTACCCGCGATCCTGCTGCTCGTCACCCTCGCCGGCGTGCAGCTCGCCGACCACCACCGCAAGGTGCTGTGGCGTGCGACGATCGTCTCGCTCACGATGCTGGTCGTGGGCGTCGCACTGGGTCAGATCCCGCTCGGCTGAGCCCGGCGGCGACGTACCGTCGCGGGAAACGGATCGATCGTGTCGGACCCGGAACCACCGGAGGCGTCGTGAGGCTGCGGACCCAGGTGCTGCTGTTGCAGTCCGCCGTGGTCGCGGCGGCCCTCGGGCTGGGGTTCGCGGCGTTCGTCACCACCACCGAGCACCGCGTCACCGATGAGCACGGACAACGAGCCCTCGCCGTCGCCCGGACCGTGGCAGTCGATGCCACGGTCCGGGCCGAGGTGGCCCGGCTCGCCGCCGCCGACGACGGGGTCGTCGCCCCCGGCAACCCGGAACTCGCCTCCGGCACCGTCCAGCAGGCCGCCGAGGCGGTCCGCGACGCCACGGGTGCGCTGTTCGTGGTGGTCACGGACGAGCAGGGGCTGCGCCTGGCCCACCCCGACCCCGACCTGCTCGGACTACGCGTCAGTACCGACCCGGACGAGGCCCTGGCCGGCCGCGAGGTGGTGCGCAGCGAGCGCGGCACCCTGGGCGACTCCGTCCGGGCCAAGGTGCCGGTCGTCGCGCCCGGCTCGGATCGGGTCGTCGGCGAGGTCAGTGTCGGGATCGCCACGGACCGCATCCGGTCGGAACTACGCGAGGACGTCGCACAGGCGTCTCTCGTCGCAGCCGGCGCCCTGGCCTGCGGTGCCGCGGGCTCGGCGCTGCTGGCCCGGCGGTGGAAGCGGCTGACCCTCGGCCTCGAACCCGAGCAGCTGGCCGAGCTGGTCCGCGAGCAGGAGGTGGTGCTCCACGGCATCGGGGAAGGGGTGATCGGTGCCGACACGGAGGGCACGGTCACCGTCGTCAACGCCGAGGCCCGCCGGCTGCTCGACCTGCGGGGCGGGGTGGGGGACCGGCTCGAGGGCATCGGCCTGACCCCGCGCCTGCTCGACGTCGCACGCAGCCCCCGCGACGAGCCGGTGGCTGCGGCCGTGGGGGACCGGATCGTCCTCGCCGTGGCGCGTCGCGTCCGGCGGGACGGGCGCGACCTGGGCACCGTGATGTCGGTGCGCGACCGGACCGACGTCGAGAAGCTCACCCGCGAGCTGGACGCCGTGCAGTCGCTGACCACCGCGCTGCGGGCCCAGCGCCACGAGACGGCCAATCGTCTGCATCTGCTCTACGGCCTGCTGCAGCAGGGGCGCAGCGCGCAGGCCACCGAGTACCTCGAGCAGCTCCTCGGAGCCGGACCGGCGGGCCGGCCACTCGACGGGCTCGACGCCGTCGCCGATCCGTACCTGCACGCCTTTCTCACCGCCAAGGCTGCCCACGCGCGGGAGAGCGGGGTGACGCTGGTTCTCGGCGAGAACACCTGGGTGCGAGGCACCGTCCGATGCCCCGTGGACGTCACGACCGTGCTGGGCAATCTGCTCGACAACGCGATCGAGGCGGCTCGCGAGCGCGGGCACGACCCCGCCGAGGTGGAGGTAGAACTCGTCGAGGCCGGGCGCGACCTGCATGTGGCCGTCGCGGACACCGGTGCCGGGGTCGCCGCCGGGCGGGCCGAGGAGATCTTCGGGGAGGGCGTCACCACCCACGCCGACGGCGCCGTCCCGGGTGGTCGCGGCATGGGCCTGGCCCTGGCGCGGCAGGTGGCCCGGCAGCACGGGGGCGATGTGACCGTCGCCGATCCCGGCGGGCGGCGCACCCCGGACAATCCCACGGGCGGCGCGGTGTTCGTCGCCACCCTGATCGACGTACTCGACGAAGGAGACACCGGATGGGCGGATCCGATCTGACGGTGCTCGTCGTCGACGACGACTTCCGGGTCGCGGAGCTGCACGCGAGCGTGGTGGCCGCGGTCGCCGGGTTCCGGGTGGCGGCGGTCGCCGGCACCCTCGCGGCCGCCCGGGCCGCGGTCCGCGAGACCGCGATCGATCTCGCGCTCGTGGACGTGTACCTGCCCGACGGCTCCGGCATCGATCTGATCCGCGAACTCGACTGCGACGCATTCGTACTCGGCGCGGCCGCCGAGGGCACGACGGTGCGGGCCGCGCTGGCCGCCGGCGCCTCGGGGTATCTGGTCAAGCCGTTTCCCAATACCGAACTCGCGCGGCGGTTGTCGGCGTACGCGCAGTACCGGCGTCTGGTCGCCGGAGCCGAACTCAGCCAGGCCGAGATCGACTCGGCGCTGGCCGCGCTGCGGCCCGCCCCGTCGGGCGCCGCAGACCGGGCTCCCCGTTCGGTGACCAAAGAGCTTGTTCTGCAGGCTCTCTCGTCGTCGGCGACGCCCATGTCGGCAGGGGAGGTGGCGGTGACGATCGGGGTGTCCCGCGCGACGGCTCAGCGTTATCTCGCCGCGCTCGTCACCAAGGGGCAGCTGCGGATGCAGCTGCGGTACGGCAGCACGGGACGACCGGAACAGGAGTATCGCCTCCCGGCCGGCTGAACCGCGATCAGCCGATGGCGGGCCCGAGCAGATCGTCGGCGTCGGTGATCCGGTACGCGTAGCCCTGTTCGGCGAGGAACCGCTGCCGGTGCGCGGCGTACTCGGCGTCGAGGGTGTCGCGCGCGACGACCGAGTAGAAGTGCGCCTGGCCACCGTCGTGCTTGGGACGCAGCAACCGGCCGAGACGCTGCGCCTCCTCCTGACGCGAGCCGAACGTGCCGGACACCTGCACCGCCACCGAGGCCTCGGGCAGGTCGATCGAGAAGTTCGCGACCTTGGACACGACGAGCACCTTCAGCTCGCCGGCGCGGAAGCGGTCGAACAGCTCCTCGCGCTCCTTGTTCCGGGTCGAGCCCTTGATCACCGGGGCGCCGAGCGCCGCGCCGAGTTCGTCGAGCTGATCGAGGTACGCGCCGATGATCAGGGTGGGGGAGTCGCGGTGCCGGGCCAGGATCGACTTCACCACCGCGATCTTCGTGTGCGCGGTCGAGCACAGCTTGTACCGTTCCTCGGGCTCGGCGACCGCGTACGCCATCCGTTCCGCGTCGGTCAGGGTCACCCGCACCTCCACGCACTCCGCGGGCGCGATCCAGCCCTGGGCCTCGATGTCCTTCCACGGCGCGTCGTAGCGCTTGGGACCGATGAGCGAGAACACGTCGCCCTCGCGGCCGTCCTCGCGCACGAGCGTCGCGGTGAGGCCGAGCCGGCGCCGGGACTGCAGATCGGCCGTCATCCGGAACACCGGTGCGGGCAGCAGGTGCACCTCGTCGTAGATCATCAGCCCCCAGTCGCGGGAGTCGAACAGTTCGAGGTTGCGGTACTCGCCCTTCGACTTGCGGGTGATCACCTGGTAGGTGGCGATGGTGACCGGGCGGATCTCCTTCTTCTCCCCGGAGTACTCGCCGATCTCGTCCTCGGTGAGCGACGTGCGCGCGATCAGTTCGCGCTTCCACTGCCGCCCCGCGACGGTGTTGGTCACCAGGATCAAGGTGGTGGCACCGGCCTTGGCCATCGCGGCCGCACCCACCATCGTCTTGCCCGCCCCGCAGGGCAGCACGACCACGCCGGAGCCGCCGGCCCAGAACGAGTCCGCGGCCATCTCCTGGTAGTCCCGCAGATGCCAGGGGTGGGACTCGAAGTCGAGGCTGATCGCGTGCGCCTCCCCGTCGACGTAGCCGGCGAGGTCCTCGGCCGGCCAGCCCACCTTGAGCAGCATCTGCTTGAGCCGGCCACGCTCGCTCGGATGCACGATCACGGTGTCGTCGTCGAGCCGCGCGCCGAGCATCGGGGCGATCTTCTTGTTGCGCATCACCTCCTCGAGCACCGCCCGGTCGAGACTGACCAGGGTCAGGCCGTGCGCGGGATTCTTCACCAGCTGCAGCCGTCCGTAGCGGGCCATGGTGTCGACGATGTCGACGAGCAGCGGCTGCGGGACGGCGAACCGGGAGTGGCTGACGAGGGCGTCGACGACCTGCTCGGCGTCGTGCCCCGCGGCCCGGGCGTTCCACAACGCCAGCGGGGTGACGCGGTAGGTGTGCACATGCTCGGGGGCGCGTTCGAGTTCGGCGAACGGGGCGATCGCCTGCCGGGCCTCGTTCGCGAGCGCGTGGTCGACCTCGAGGAGCAGGGTCTTGTCGGACTGGACGATCAACGGTCCGTCGGGCACGGACGCCTCCTAGCACGGGAACAGAGAACAACCTCTCTATTCTCCAGGCGGGACGGCCGGGCCGCCACCGCCGCCGTCAGTCGACGAGGGCGACCGTGGTGATGCGGTGCAGCACGAAACTGCGGACCGTGCCCGCGGCCGGGTCGAAGGCCTCGAGCTGTCCGCCGCCGACGGCGACGGGATCGACGATGCGATGGGTGGCGACACCCTGCGCATCGACGTAGCCGATCCGGACGCTGCGCTTGTCGTGCGCGGCGAGCTGCAGCAGCGCCATCGTCGCGGCACCACCGGTGCGGGAGCCGTCCCCGCGGACCGTGGCCCCGCGCGGGGCGGCCGCGGCCCGGTCCCCGGCGCGCAGCGTGCGGATCAGGGTGTCGAGTTGCTCCCCGGTGGGCGGCATCGGGCCGGCGTAGCGGGGCCGTGCCCGCGGCACCGACACCCGGGCGCCTCGCGGCCGCAGGTCCAGCACCGCGCCGGTGGCGTCCTCGCCGGCCGGCGCGAATCCGGCACCGCGCAGCTCGGCGAGCACCTCGGCCAGCGGCGCCTGCGAGATCGCGACCGTGGGCGCGACGGCCCGCAGGGCGAGGCGGGCGGCGACGGGGTGCCCGAGCACCTCGGCCAGCAGCGCGGGGTCGTCGGAGCGGACGAACGAGGCGGCGACCCCGGCGCGGAGCCGGCCGTGACGGCGGGCGACGTCGTCGATCAGGTAGGTCAGCGCCTGGGGGACGGGCGTTCGCGAATGCGTGGCGAACAGGGCGTGCAGGTCGGCGGCGCCGGTGCCGGCGTCCAGGGCGCGGCGCACGCCCGCCTCGGTCACCCGGTACACGGTCGCGGCGCCCGCCGACTCGACGTCGGCGACGAGAGCGATGCGGTCCGCGAGTTCCGGTACCAGGGGGCCGGGCGCGACCACCGTCAGGTCGGCCTGGACGAGCACGTAGTCGACCGGCTCGGGCAGGACCGCGGCCATCTCGGCGTCGGGGTCGCCGCCGTGCAGCAGTGCCTTGCCGGGAGAGGCGAGAGCACCGTGCGCGACGACGGCCAGGGCCGTCGCTTCGCGCAGCGTCTCGGCCACCGTGTCACCGCCGAGCCGGGCCGCCCACCGCGGCCGCCGCCAGGCCAGCACGGCTCCCGCCGCGGCCGCGGCGGGGGGCGGC
>NZ_AJFC01000152.1:0-4969 GCF_000256505.1 Rhodococcus sp. P14
CGGCGAGCAGCTCGAGCAGCAGGCGCCGCTCACGGGGTGCGGCGGTGGACCGGGCCTCGTCGGAGAGTGCGGCGATCGGCTTGTCGGTGGCGTCGCGACGCCCGACGAGCCACATGCGGCGCGGCGCGTCGAGCCACGCGCCGGCGAGCACGGCCCAGCGCTGCGCGGGCGGCGCGTTCGACCAGCCGTCGGCGGCGGTGGTCGGCGCCCAGTAGTCGTCGATGTCCGTGGTCGGCGCCGGCTGCGGCATGCCCCGTGCGATCAGTCCGGCGGCGGCGAGCACCTCGACGAGCAGCGCGGCGAGCTGCTCGTCCACGTCGACGGTCTTGGCGAGGCGACGCAGCTCCCGTACCCCGAGACCCCCGGACTTGAGCGCGGGAGCGGGGAGGGCGCCGAGCGCGTCGATCAGGTTCTCGCAGTGCCGCAGCAGCTCGAGGGCGGCACCCGCCGCGGTGGCGTTGACGTCGGCGACGACGTGCGTCGCGGGCAGCGGCCGGGGCGGGGTCAGGGCGGCGGGGTCGAACGGCGCCTCGTCGCGCAGCGCCTGACCGACGCGGTGCGGCAGTTCGACGGTCTCGTCGTCGAGCCGGATCAGCAGGCCGGCCGCGATCAGGCGCTGCACGGGCCGGTCGGCGGGTGTGTCCGGTGCGGCGTCGCGGGTCCGGCCGACGGGGGAGGTGCGCGCCAGCGTGTCGAGCAGGCTGCGCCGGGCCGGGTCGAGGTCGGCGAGGACGGCGCCGAGGTCCTGTGGGTCGGGATCGGGGTCGGGGCCGCGCCCGAGGCGCCAGGGCACGGTCGCGGCGGCGGCCTCGACGACCCGCAGCCCCTCGGCCGGGCCCCATACGAGGGAGAGCCGGCGCAGGGCCTCGAGCGACCGGTCGACGTTCTTGGCCGTGACCCGACCGGAGAGGGAGTCGAGCAGAGCGCGGCGCGTGACGGGCACCCGGTCGGCACCCAGCCGGGTCAGGGCCTCGACCACCCCGAAGTCGAGGACGGAGAGCTCGTCGGCGGCGCGGAACACCGACGCGCGCTGTTGTGCGCGGCCGGCCAGGACGGTCATCGTGGCGGGTGGCGGGACCACCAGGTCGGGGCGGGCGCGCAGGAGCTCGCCGAGGTCGGCGTCGCGGCGGTCGGCGAGCCAGCGGGCGAGTGACTCCGGGCCGGTCTCCGGCGCGGCGGGGTCGGTGGCGGTCATCGACACCAAGATTAGAGACCTGAAGTGGCTATCCGTGAACGTGCCTGCCAAAATGAGCGCATGGCTGACAATTCGAAGAAGCAGTACGTCGATCCGGGGTGGCCCAAGGTGGCGGACGGGGACCACGCCGTCACCGAGTTGTCCTCGACTCGTTCCGGCCCGCTGTCCCCGTACGGCGAGGAGATGGAGTTCCCGCTGCCCGTCGACGCCCTGCCGTACACCCACCCCCGCACCGTCATCAACCGCTGACCCGGATTGCAGAAGAGCCCCGCACCTGCAGGTGCGGGGCTCTTTCGTGTGGCTGTGCCGGGTGTCAGTTCGGCAGTGCGGCGTTGACCGCGTCGACGAGGTTCTGGTCGACGGCGATGCCGGCCTGGCGCAGGGCCTCGAGGCCCTGTTCGAAGCCGGCCCGCAGGCCCTGGGCCTCGGCGGGCAGGGCAGGAAGCTCGGGCGCCTCGGGGGCGGCCTCGACGACCGGGGTGTTCTGGACGGTGCCGGCGCTCGTGGACGGCGCGCTGCGCTGCGTCGGCGCGCTGCTCAGGCCGAGGCTCGAGGAGCAGGACGGCCATGCGCCCCAGCCCTGGCCGGCCAGCACGCGCTCGGCGACGACGATCTGCTCTTCACGGCTGGCCTGGTTGGCGGTCGCGGCATACTCGCCGCCGCCGTAGGCGTTCCACGTGCTGGGGGAGAACTGCAGGCCACCCTGGTAGCCGTTGCCGGTGTTGATGCCCCAGTTGCCGCCGGACTCGCACTGCGCGAGGCGATCCCAGTCGGAGTCGGGAGCGGCGTTGGCGGTGCCGCTGAAGGCGACGCCCGTGACGCCGAGAACAGCGCTGGTCAGCGCGAACTTGGCGACGGTGCGGCCGGTGTTGGTGGGTTTGCGATGGCGTCCGCTCATGTCGGTTCCGATTCCTCTCCGTACGCGCCTACGAGGTCAGCTGTCGGGTTCGGGCTGAAGAGGTAGCCCGGCCTCCTCGCCGGTGGGCGATTCGGCTTCACCCCAAGGACCGTCGCCGGGGCGGCGATCCGGGTGCCTCCTGGGAATCGGTGTTCCCTGGGAGACCGTTGGGTCCCCCGCTTCCTGCTCCCGTGGATCGTTCGTCGGGACACCCGGAATCCGCGGAGCAGGATTTGGCGCGACGGACCCGGGGTGGCCGAACCAACCGGCCGGACATGACGGTAACGGCTCGAGACGGTGATTGTCACCAATTGATAACGCCGAGCGTCGCGCCGGCGGTGCAGAGGTGCCCGGTGTGACGCGATGAAGTCGCAGGTAGGGCCGAAAGTCCATCGCCGGTCCCGGTCCGCGACCCCCTCGTTATGCCCGCGTTATGTGAGGAACGTCACATGTAACTGGGCCGGTTGTCCACCGGGACGATGTCCTTCCCGAGCGGCAGCAGCGAGATCGGCACCATCTTCAGGTTCGCGACCGCCAACGGGATGCCGATGATCGTGATCGCCATCGCGATCGCCGTCACGACATGCCCCAGGGCGAGCCAGATGCCGGCGACGATCACCCAGATCACGTTGCCGATCAGCGAACCCGCCCCCGCCGTGGGCTTGTCCACCACCGTCTTGCCGAACGGCCACAGCGCGTACACACCGATGCGGAACGCCGCGATCCCGAACGGGATGGTGATGATCAGCACGAAGCAGATCAGGCCCGCCACGAAGTACCCCAGCGCCAGCCACAGGCCGCCGAAGACCAGCCAGATGATGTTGAGCAGAATCCTCACGTGCGGTCCCTTCCGCGGGCGCGCCGGCCGGAGCGCAGCGCGAAGGTCAAGGCCAGTACGAAACCGAGCGGCCAGGCGAGAGTCAGCAGATACAGGACCAGGCCCGGCCGGCCGTCGGTGACGACGGGGGTCAGGAAGATCGCCACGACGGCGACGACCCCGACCGCGAAGCAGGCCAGTGCGGCCTTGAGCAGGCCGTTGCCCGGTACGGAAGAACTGGAGGTACCCACGCGTTCCACCGTAGTGCTTCCGCGGCCCGGCACGCCGTCGCCGGACTTTCGGAAGCGGACTGCGCCCCGGGTACACTGACGCAAGTCTGCGCGTCCCGCACTCGAAGCGGGGCGCGTTGTTTTGCATATCCACTCGTGCCCCGCGGGGCACGGCTGTCGAGGAGCGGGTGAACGCAGTGCCTACCGGCAAGGTGAAGTGGTACGACGTGGAGAAGGGCTTCGGCTTCCTGTCCCAGGAGGAGGGCGAGGACGTCTACGTACGCGCGTCCGCGCTCCCGGCCGGGGTCGAGGGCCTCAAGCCGGGTCAGCGGGTCGAGTTCGGCATGGCCGCGGGGCGTCGTGGGCCGCAGGCCCTCAGTCTGAAACTGCTCGATCCGTTGCCCTCGGTCCGCCAGGGTGGCCGGCGCGAGGCGGCTCCCCAGAAGCGGCACACCCCCGACGAACTGCACGGCATGGTCGAGGACATGATCAAGCTGCTCGAGGCCACCGTGCAGCCCGAGCTGCGCAAGGGCCGTCATCCCGAGCGCAAGACCGCCCAGCGGATCTCCGAGGTCATGCGCGCCGTCGCGCGCGAGCTCGACTCCTGACACCCGAGCGAGAGGGGCCTTCCGGTGCTGCACCGGAAGGCCCCTCTCGCGTGCGCGCTGTGGCCCGGAGCGCGTGCGCGCTGGTGCTCAGAACGTCTGGATCGCCCAGACCGGCGCCTGCTCCCCGGTCGCGGGCAGCTGCAGCACCACGTTCAGCAACTGCGCCCCGGGGTCGGACGGCACCGTCACGGCCCGGGCCTGCCCGGGCGTGTAGTCGCGGAACCCCTCGAAGATCTCGCCGGTGCGCGGATCACCGTAGGTGACGTTGAGCCGCCAGTCGGAGTCCGCGATCTCCGACGGCAGCGACAGCTGCAGCGGCCGGCCGGCCGGAACCTCGAGCATCACCGCCTCGAGACCGGCGCACGTGCCGTCGGCGCTGCACAGGCCGGGTTCGACCGTGACCGCACGGCCCTGCGCATACGCCGTCACCGTGGGCAGGCTCGGCGGTGCCGACCGGACGAGGGAGACCACGACCGCGGTGAGCCCGCCGATCGTGATCAGCGCCACGACCACCAGGATCGCGATCGTCTTCTTCGTCCGGGGCTGCAGTCTCATCGGGTTCCGTTTCTCGTCGTACGTCCGCCTGGCCGCGGGCTGCGACCGGTGGTCTCCTGGGTGGCGTGTTCCGGGCGTTTGCCACCGAAGCCCGGAACGACGGTGCCTCCACGGTAGGTGAGGATCGTCTGCGTCAGCCCGAGGGCCAGCACGACCGTGATCACGGTGAACCCGAGCCAGTACTCGGTGGGCAGCAGCACCCCCAGCGCCCCACCGAACACCCAGCTCAGTTGCAGCACCGTCTCCGAACGACCGAACCCGGACGCGATGGACTCCTCCGGGAGGTCCTGCTGCAGCGACGCATCCAGCGACACCTTGGCCAGTGCGCTCGCGCAGGACCCCACCAGCGCCACCAGTGCCGCGGTGAACAGGCTGCCGGTCGCAGCGGCCAGCGCCGCCACCACCGTCACGGCCGCGGTGCAGCGCACCACGATCAGGGCCGGCCGGCCCAGGGTGAGCCGCGCGCCGGTCGCGTTGCCGGTGAAGTTGCCGACGGCGGCAGCCGCGCCGACCAGGCCCAGCATGGCGGCCTGGACCAAGGGCTCGTGCTCGGTCCTCGACTTGGCGACGAAGGCGATGAACAAGGTCAGGAAACCGGTGAGTACCCGGATCGTGCCGTTACCCCACAGTCCGGTGAGCACGGCCCGTCCCAGCGGCTGGGGGCGG
>NZ_AJFC01000153.1:0-2890 GCF_000256505.1 Rhodococcus sp. P14
CCCGGGTGCCGCGACCACCTCGGTGCGGGTTCCGACGCGGGGCTCGGCGCCGTGGTACGACAGCGTGGCCGGCACCTCACCCTCGGTGACCTCCACCCACGAGGGAATCCGCATGCTCAGGTACGCGCCGAACGCGGTGATGACGGCGCACAGCCACAGGGCCCCCGACGAGCCGAACAGCCAGGCCGCGGCGGCGGCAACCGCCCCGGCGCCCATCGTGCCGCCCACCAGGCCGAAGACCGTCAACCGCGAGTTCACCCGGACCAGGTCGATCTCGGGTGGCAGCACTCGTGGCGTCACCGCCGATTTGAGCACGGCGAACGACTTGGACAGCACCATCATCGCCAGGGCCGCGGGGTACAGGCCCCAGCTGTCGAAGTTGAACACCAGCACCACGGCGAGCACGGTGCGGGCCGCGAACGACGTGGCCAGTGCCAGCCGGCGGCCGTGCTGCAACCGGTCGAGCAGCGGGCCGATCAGCGGGGCGATCACCGCGAAGGGGGCGATCGTGATGAGCAGATACAGGGCGACCTTGGTCTTGTCCTCACCCGTCGCCGCGGAGAAGAACAGGGTGTTCGCCAGGGCCACGGCGACCGCGGCGTCGCTCGCGAAGTTCGCCATCGTCGCGTAGGTCAGGGCCGTCAGGCCCGAGCGGTCCGCGCCGTCCGCCGTGGCGGCGCGGCGGAACGTCGCGATGCCCTTGCTCGTGAGCTCACGGCTGCGCAGCGCCGCGACACGGGTGACCGTCAGTTTCCGCGGCATCCGCGGGGCCCGCGGGGCGCCGGCGCGCTCGCCGCGGGGCGTGTCGTCGCCCCGGTGCCGGCGGACGTCCTCGACCGGGTGCAGCGGCGGCAGGGGGGTACGCCGCGCGGACGTGCGCCGCGGCGGCGGATAGTTGCCGTTGCCGGGGTGCGGGGCCCGGGCCGACGGGCGGGGACGACCGCCGACGTCGGCACGACGGTCCGCGTCGTCGTGCGCGCGTTCCTCGTCCGAATCGGTCACGGAACAATTCTGTCGCACCGGCCGGATCGGCGTTCGGTGGCGTACCCGGTGCCGCGTTCACGGCACGAACCGCACCTCGAACATCGACGGCCAGTACTTGCCGGTGACGAGGAAGCGATCGGTACCGGGCAGGTGGGCGATTCCGTTGAGCACGTCGATGCGCTCGCGCCGGTCTTCGGGGAGGTGTTCGCGCAGTGCCCCCGCGTCGATCACGGCGGTCACCCGGCCCGCGTCCGGGTCGATGCGCAGGATCTCGTCCGTCTTCCACACGTTCGCGTACACCGCGCCGTCGTCGGTGCACTCGAGTTCGTTGAGCCGGGTGGCGGCGCGGCCCTCGCGCCGTACCGTGACCCGGCCCGTCTCGGCGAAGGTCCCGGGGTGCCGGAACGTCAGCTCCGCCGTGCCGTCGCTCATCACCAGCCGGTCGTCCTGGGCGCACAGTCCCCAGCCCTCCCCGTCGTAGCCGGCGCGGCCGCGTTCGGCCAGGGTGTCCCGGTCGCGGGCGATCGCGACCCCGTCCTGCCACGTCAGCTGCCACACGGTGGCGCCGGCGACCGTGATGCCCTCGCCGAACATGTCGTCCGGCACCGGGACCCGGACCCGTTCGGCGCCGGTGGCCAGCGATCGCGCCGCGATCCACGACCGGCCGGACAGGCCGGTGCCCTCGAGGAGCTCGTCGCCGGACACCTCGAGCCCCTGGGTGAACGCGGCAGGATCGTGCGGGTAGACGGCCACGATCTCTGTGCGCAGGCGCTCGGCCGGCGGACCCGGATCCGCCGGGGCGGAGTCGCACGCGGCCGCCGCGACACCGGCCACGATCGCGGCCGCGACACCGGCCACGACGGAGAGCGGACGTCGGCGCATGCCCACATGATGGCAGCCGAGGCTCGCGGCGACGGTTCCGTGCGGCAGAATGGGCTCCGTGAGTGGTGTGCCTTCCTCAGTTGCGTCCGGCTCCGCGTCCGCCTCTACCGAACAGCTCGTACAGCCTCTGCTGGCCGACGCCGTCGACGTCGCGCGGGCCGCGCTGCTGGACGCCGGAGAGACCGGCGTCGGCGCGTACCTGGGCGTCGCCGCCGAGGACGACTGCGCCGCCACCCACCGGTTCGCCGCGGAACTGCCCGGGTACCGGGGCTGGCAGTGGGCCGTCGTCGTCGCCGCCGCGCCCGGCTCGGATCGGGTGACCGTGAGCGAGCTGGCGCTGCTGCCCGGACCGGACGCCCTGGTCGCGCCCCGGTGGGTGCCGTGGAACGAGCGGATCCGGCCCGGCGACCTCGGCCCCGGTGATCTGCTCGCCCCTCCGGCCGGGGATCCGCGCCTCGTGCCGGGCTATGTCGCCACCGGCGACCCCGAGATCGACGAGACGGCCCGCGAGATCGGCCTGGGCCGCAAACAGGTCATGAGCCTCGAGGGACGTCTCGAGGCGGCCCAGCGCTGGTACGACGGCGACTACGGTCCGGAGTCGGAGATGGCCAAGGCGGCGCCCTCGACGTGCCGGCTGTGCGGGTTCTACCTGCCCCTCGCGGGTTCCCTGCGCGCGGCGTTCGGCGTGTGCGGCAACGAATTCGCCGCCGACGGCCACGTGGTGCATTCGGCGTACGGGTGCGGAGCCCACTCGGACACCACCCTGCCGACCGGCGCCGGCTCCCCGGTCCACGAGCCGTACGACGACTCCGCTGTCGAGGTCGTCGCCCTGCCGCCCGCCGCCGAAGGAGAGCAGGACCGTCCTGGCGCGGACGACCGGGACGCCGCCGCCGCAGTGGTCGACGAGGCCGCGATGGAGAACGGGACCGTTGGCACCGAGACGGCGGAGAGCTCCGAGACCGCGGAGAGCGCCGAGACTGCGGAGAGCGCCGAGACTGCAGCGAACACCGAGACGGCGGAGAGC
>NZ_AJFC01000154.1:0-7040 GCF_000256505.1 Rhodococcus sp. P14
ACCGAGACTGCAGCGAACACCGAGACCGCGGAGAGCACCGAGACCGTGGCCGCCGAGCCGGCCGGGGCCGAGCCGCCGGAACAGACCGACTGACGATGCCGCGCCCCGACCCCTTCGGGACAGCGGGGCTGCGCGAGGGCACCCTGCTGGCCTGGGCATCGTCCCCGACCCGGCTGCGGGAGGACGCCGCCACCGAGGCCGACCTCGTCCGGGCCGGCTACCGGGACCGGGTGCTGACCGAACTCGCGCAGAACGCGGCCGACGCGGCCGCGCGCGCGGGCGTGCCGGGGGTGCTGTGCCTGTGGCGCGACGGCGACGACCTGCACGTCGCGAACACCGGCGCGGTGCTCGACGAGGCCGGCGTGCAGGCGCTGACGGCCCTGCGCGCGTCGAGCAAGACGGGCGGGGTCGGCCGGTTCGGGGTCGGGTTCACCGCCGTCGCGGCGGTCAGCGCGGACATCGAGATCCGTTCGCGTTCCGGCTCGATCCGCTTCTCCGCCGCACGCACCCGGGACGCCCTCGCCGACCGCGACCTGCCCGTCCCGGAATCCGGCATCCCGGTGCTGCGTCTCGCCTGGCCGGTTCCCGCACCACCCGCGCCGGGCTGGGACACCGAGGTGGTGCTGCGGCTGCGTGCCGGCATCGACGCCGACGCGCTGCTCGACGGGTTCGCCGCGGAGGCCGTCGACCTGCTCCTCGAACTGCCCGCCCTGACCACCGTCACGGTCGGCGCTCGCACGTTCACCCGCACCTGCACCGACACCGAGTCCGGGCTGCGTGTCGTCGCCGTCGGCGAGCGGACCTGGTGGGAGTACACGGGCCCGCACGCCCGCTGGCTCGTTCCGGTCGTCGACGGGGTGCCGGTGCCGGTGTCCCAGGACGTGCTGCGTGCCCCCACCCGCTCGGACGAGGAACTCTCGCTGCCCGCGCTGGTGATCGCCGACGTGCCGATGCAACCCGACCGGCGCCGCCTGCTCCCCGGCGCCCCGGTGGCCGGGCTCGTCCGCGGTTACGCCGACTTCGTCGCGGCCCTGCCCCCGCGGCACCGGCCGTCGATGGTTCCGGTTCCCGGTTTCGCGCGCAGCGAGGTCGACGCGCTGCTGCGGGAGGCCGTACTGCAGGAGCTGCGCGCGCATCCGTGGCTGCCCCCCGCCGACGGCGGCGACGATCTGCTCCCGGACCGCGCCACCGCACTGACCGGTCTGACCGACGAGCTCGCCGGTGTCCTCGCCGACGTCGTGCCCGGCCTGATCCGGCCCGATCTGTGCGGGCCGCGGCACGCGGCGGCGCTCGGCGCCGTCGACGTGCACCGGCTCGGGCCGGCGCGGATCGCCGAACTGCTCGCCGGCGTCGAGCGTGAACCCGCATGGTGGTACCGGCTGTACGAGGCGCTCACCCCGTTGGTCGTCGACGCCGTGGTCGCCGAGGAACTCGCCGCGATCCCGGTCCCGCTGTCGGACGGGCGCACCGTGACCGGGCCGCGGACCACCGTGCTGGGCACGGACGTCGGGCATCTGCGGCTGCCGTGGGTGCGTCTCGTGCATCCCGACGCCGCACATCCGCTGCTCACCCGGCTCGGCGCCGGCACGGTCACGGCGGCGGATCTGCTCGCGGATCCGGCCCTGCTCGCGGCGGTCGAGGACGTCGACGCCGCGGACTGCGAGGCGACGACCGAACTGGCGGACGTCGTACTCCGGCTGGCCGCACAGGTACCGGCCGCGGCGGTGCCCCGGGAGCTCGGAGCGCTGCTGCTGTCCGACGTCGACGGTGAACTCGTGCCCGCCGACGAACTGCTGCTGCCGGGGGCACCCCTCGCCGAGGTGCTGGTGCCGGACGCGCCGTTCGCCACCCTCGACCCGCAGGTGGCCGAACGGTACGACGCCGACGCGCTGCGGGCGGTCGGTGTCGGATGGGGTTTCACCGTGCTGCGCGCCGAACTGCCCACCGGTCCCGATCACGACCTGCCCGACGAGGAACAGTGGTGGGAAACCCTCGACGGGGACCCCGACCTGCTCGTGGCCGTGCGCGATCTCGACCTGGTCGACGACGCGTGCTGGGACCGGGCCCTGTCGCTCCTCGTCGCCGATCCCGGCACCGCCGCGGTCCTCGACGATCGCCGTGGCTACACCGCCTGGTGGCTGCGCACCTTCGCGACGCTGGACGGCCGGACGCTCGGGCACCTGCGCGCCCCCGACGACGACGCGTTCGCCGGGCTGCTCGACCCCTGCCCGCACCCGGACGCGGACCGTCTGCGGGCGTGTCTGGCCGCGACGGACGTCGAGAGCACGGAGGCGGCCGCGCTGCTCCTCGACCTCCTGGCCGATCCCGACCGCATCCCCGTCCCGGTCGTCACCGTCCACACCCACGCCGCCCTGGCCGCGGCGAGCGCCGCCGGCGTACTCGACCTCGACGACCTGCACCTGCCCGACGCCGTCCGCAGCCTCGCCGGGACGACCGTCGATGCCGCGCACGCACTGGTCCTGGACCGGCCCTGGCTCGCCGCCGTGATCCCCGCCGACCGGCTCGTGCTCGGCACCCTGCCGGCCGCGCCGGTCCTCGCCGACCTCCTCGACGTGCCCCTCGCCTCGGCCGAGGTGTCCGGCCATGTCACCGGCCCGGGGCGCGCGACCGAATGGCGGAACGAGCCGGCCGCGGTGCTCGCCGCGGCCGTCGCGGGGCGGACGGTGCCGCGCGGACCGCTCGTCGTGCACGAGCGGCTGACCGTGCGCTGCTCGGGCGCGGTCACCGGCGCGCACGAGGTCGCGTGGTGGGTGGACGGCAGCGGCACGACGCACTGCACCGCATCGGGACTGGCCGCCGCCGTCGCGGCGCTCGCGCCGGCGGAGCCGCGATGAGTATCGACACGACGACCCTCGAGGGGGTGGTGGACCTGCGCGAACCCGCGTTGACCGCCCTGGTCACCGTCGTCACCCACTCGGGAGGCATGACCGCGATCGCCGTCGTCACGGCGGTGCTGACGGTGCTGATGCTGCGCGCGGGCCGCCGCGACGATGCGCTGCTGCTGTCCGCGACGATCCTCACGGGCTGGCCGCTGATGAGCCTGCTCAAGCTGCAGTTCGGCCGGGAACGCCCCCCGCAGCCCGAACGCCTCGTCGAACTGACCACCCACTCGTTCCCGTCCGGTCACGCCATGATGACCGCGATGCTGGCGACGGTGCTCGCCGTCGTGATCGCCCGGCGGTCGCCGCCCGGCAGCCACGGGGCCCTCGTGGCGTACTGCGCTCTCGGCGCCTACACGCTCGCGGTCGGGCTCTCGCGGGTCTACCTCGCGGCGCACTGGCTGACCGACGTCGTCGCCGGGTGGGTGCTGGGGTCGTTGTGGGCGTTGCTGTGGGTGGGGTTGATCACGCGGGTGCAGTCCCGGCTGTCACCACGGCCGTGACGCCGGGCGGCACGCGCCCTCTCGTCAGTCCAGTCCGACCTGAGCGCCGCGCCGGCCCAGCCGTGCGGCCCGGCGCTGCACGAGGAACAGGGTGAATCCCAAGAGTCCCACGATGATTCCGGCTACACACACGGGCAGTGCGGCCGACCACCGCTCGTCCGCGACGAGCACGACGATCGTCGCCACCGTCCACAGCGCCGTGCCGATCGCCAGTGCGGCGCGGGGATCGGCGAGGCGCCGGGTCCGCTCGGCGATCGTGCGTGCGTCGTTCACGATTTCAGGCTAGTCCAGCCCGGTTGCAATAATCTCCCGTTGCGACGCAGCCCCCACCCCAGAGCGGAAGTCGATATGGCCCAATCCTCAGAGCGGAAGTCCGGCACGGCGGTCGGCACCTCCTTCCTCGACACCTACTTCAAGATCACCGAACGGGGATCGACGGTCTCGCGGGAGGTGCGCGGTGGTGTCGTCACGTTCGTCGCGATGGCCTACATCGTGGTGCTCAATCCGCTGATCCTGGGCAGCTTCTCCCCGGACGACGCCACGGCCAAGGTCGACGTGCTCGGCAACATCCTGCCGGTCAACCAGGTCGCGGCCGTCACCGCGCTGGTGGCCGGACTGATGAGCATCGTCTTCGGCATCGTCGCCAACTATCCGTTCGCCATCGCGGCCGGCCTGGGCATCAACACCCTGCTGGCGGTCACCATCGCGCCCCAGGTCACCTGGCCCGAGGCGATGGGCCTCGTGGTGATCGACGGCATCATCATCGTGATCCTCGCCGTCACCGGTTTCCGCACCGCCGTGTTCAACGCGATCCCGCCCGAGCTGAAGGCGGCCATTGCGGCCGGTATCGGTGCGTTCATCGCCCTGATCGGCATGGTCGACGCCGGATTCGTGCGCCGCCTGCCGGACGCGGCCGGCACCACCGTCCCCGTCGGGCTGGGCATCGACGGTTCGATCGCGTCGTGGCCGACCGCGGTGTTCGTGTTCGGCGTGCTGCTGATGGGGGTGCTCGTCGTGCGCCGGGTGCCCGGCGGTCTGCTCATCGGCATCGTCGCGACCACGGTGGTGGCCGCGATCGTCGAGGCGGTCGCCGGCGTCGGGCCGTCGCAGGGCACCGACCCGAAGGGCTGGAACCTGAGCACCCCGGAGGTGCCCGACAAGGTGGCCGGCGTGCCGGATCTGAGCCTGGTGGGCAACGTCGACCTCTTCGGCGCGTTCACCCGGATCGGCGTGATCGCCGCGACACTGCTCGTGTTCACACTCGTCCTGGCCAACTTCTTCGACGCGATGGGCACGATGACCGGCCTCGGCAAGGAAGCCGGGCTCACCGACAAGAACGGCAACCTGCCCGGCATCGGCCGTGCCCTCGTCGTCGAGGGCACCGGTGCCGTCGCCGGTGGTGTGGGATCCGCGTCGTCGAACACGGTGTTCGTCGAGTCCGCCTCCGGCATCGCCGAGGGTGCGCGCACCGGTCTCGCGAACGTGGTGACCGGCGTGCTGTTCCTCGCCGCGATGTTCCTCACCCCGCTCTACGAGATGGTGCCGGTCGAGGCCGCCGCCCCGGCTCTCGTGGTGGTCGGCGCCCTCATGATCGGGCAGGTCCGCGACATCGACTTCACCCAGTTCGCCATCGCACTGCCCGCGTTCCTCACGATCGTCGTCATGCCGTTCACCTACTCGATCGCCAACGGCATCGGCGTCGGCTTCATCACGTGGGTCGTCCTGCACGCCGCGGCCGGAAAGGCGCGGACGGTGCATCCGCTGCTGTGGGTGGTGGCAGGCTTGTTCGTCGCCTACTTCGCGGTGGACCCGATCACCGAACTGCTCACCTGACATGCGGCGCGATGTGTCCGGTCGGTCCCGTATTGTGCACGCCATGACATCGGAACATCGCACGCTCGCCGGCGACCTCTCGTTGGCAGTCGTGCGCCTGACGCGCCATTTGCGGGGGCGGCGCTCCGATTCCCGGGTGTCCCTGACTCAGCTGTCGGCCATGACCACGCTGAGGCAGGAGGGAGCGATGACCCCCGGTGCGCTGGCCGCACGCGAGAAGGTCCAGCCGCCGTCCATGACGCGGGTGATCGCCTCGCTCGACGAGATCGGGCTCGTCGAACGGACCCCGCATCCCACGGACGGCCGGCAGGTCATCGTCTCGCTCTCGGACGCGGGCCGGGCACTGCTGATCGACGAGCAGCAGGCCCGGGAGGCGTGGCTGACCGAACGCCTCGCCACCTTGGACGAGGCCAGCCTCGCCACGCTCGGGGACGCGGTGGAGATCATCAACAAGCTGGTCAGCGAAGCGGAGTGAGCCGATCCCGGTCCTCGTGGCCGGGATGTGCCCGGCGAACCCGCCGACGAGCCCGGGACGTGGCCTGGGAGAATCGACGGCGTGGTGCACATCGTCGACATCGAGGATCCCGCCGACCCCCGGCTGAACGACTTCCGAGACCTCAACTCGGCGGATCGCCGGCCCGACCTGCCGGCCGGCAAGGGGTTGGTGATCGCGGAGGGCGTGCTCGTCGTCCAGCGGATGCTCGATTCGCGATTCACACCCGGCAGCCTGCTCGGGGTGGATCGTCGTCTCGGTGAACTCGCCGACGACCTGCGCGACGTCGACGTGCCGTTCTACCGCACCTCGGCCGAGGTCATGGCCGAGGTCGTCGGCTTCCACCTCAACCGCGGGGTGCTCGCCGTGGCGCACCGGCCGCCGGCGCTCGCCCTCGACGACGTCCTCGAGAAGGCCACCACGGTGGCGGTGCTCGAGGGTGTCAACGACCACGAGAACCTCGGCTCGATGTTCCGCAACGCCGCCGGCCTCGGTGTCGACGCCGTCGTGTTCGGCAAGGGCTGCGCCGACCCGCTGTACCGGCGGTCGGTGCGGGTCTCGATGGGTCATGTCCTGCGAGTGCCGTTCGCGCACGTCGAAACGTGGCCGGACGATCTGGACCTGCTGCGGGCGCGCGGCTTCCAGCTCATCTCGCTCACTCCGAATCCCGAGGCCGTGCCGCTGGCCGAGGCGATGACGGGGGAGAAGGTCGCGCTGCTCCTCGGTGCCGAGGGTCCGGGGCTGACCGAGCACGCGATGCGCGCGACGGACGTGCGGGCCCGCATTCCGATGGCCCCGGGCACCGACTCGCTCAACGTCGCCACGGCCGCGGCGATGGCGTTCTACGAGCGGGTACGGATCCCGCGGTGATCGCGCCCCCGCGCGCCCCGTCGACACCGTGGTCGACGGGACTGACGCTGACGGGTTTCGCCCTCGCCGTCACGGTGGTGACGATCGTGGCGTTCGGGCTCGAACTCGGGCGCGTGCACCCCCTGCTCGTGGTGATCGTCAACCTCGTCGCCGCGGCCGGGATCGCCCCCACCCTGTGGTGGTGGCGTCGGGTGCCGCTGTGGCGGTGGATCGCCGCCGGCGTCGCCGCCGGTGTCCCGGTCGGCTGGATCGTCCTGCTCGCCGCGGCGGCGTTCTGAGCGGATCCACGGCCGCGAACGAATCTGCCAGGCGCACCGGTTATTCCGCGCGCGTACGGCCGGGCAGTGCGCGGCCGGGCGCGGAGATCCGCCGCGGCCACCACCGCCGTCGCGCGGGCCGGGCGCCCGGTGCGTCCCGGTCGGCGGGGGGGCGCCCGCCGCC
>NZ_AJFC01000155.1:0-3434 GCF_000256505.1 Rhodococcus sp. P14
GTCGCGGTACAACGCGAAGTCCCACACCTCGATCTCGTGGGGGTCGAGCTCGCCGGCGGCGCGGGCCGTGTAACGGAACCCGAGCCACGCGGTGTTGGCGGCCTCGGCGAACCGGCGGGGGTGGAACGGCAACGCCTCGGGGTGGGGCAGTACGTCCAGCGGCCAGCGGATCGGGAACTCCCCGCCCCAGAACGGCCGCTCCCACACGAACGGCAGCCCGTCGTCCTCGGTGATGGCGACGGGCGTGGCGTCGAACGCTCGTCGCGGCGTGCCGCGCCGCCAGGCACCGACGGCGCCGCGCGCCCCGGTGGGATCCGACACGACGAGATAGGTGTTCTCGGACGCGACGGTGTGCCTCCAGCGTTCGGGCAGCTGCGACGGACGCGTCGCCGCAAGGTCCGGGCTGCACACCACCGTCACCCCGGGGAAGCTGCCCACGTAGACCCGGCCGGCCGCCCCGGCTGCGGCCTGCGCGAGCGGCACCCGGCCCAGCGGCTCGGACGACAGTCCCGGATGCAGCCGTCCGACGAGAGCGTGGGCGGTCGTGCAGTCGGCCCGCGCATCGCGCAGCACCTCGCCGGGGTCGGGGGCGTCGACGTACCAGATGGTCGACACCGTCGCGGCCGCCATCGGTGGGTCCGGTCCTCAGCCGCGCCCGTTGCTGCGCACGCCGAGCAGCACGTCGTCCCACGAGGGGAGGGCGGGCTTGCCGCGCTTGTCCTTACCCGGATTCTGCTGCGGCGCCAGCTTCGGCCGGTCCTCCTCCACGTCGGGCTCGGGCAGACGCGCCGCCGCGGGACGGACCTCCTCGACCTCGGCGTCGATGACCGCGGGCGGCGGATCGAGGGTGATCGTCTCGGCGACGACGTCCTCCCGCTCGGACCCGTCGTTGTCGCCGGTGTCGTCGACATCGCGCGCCGTGTACACCGGTGTGAGGCAGCGCAGCGGCCGCCCGCAGTCCGGATCGATCAGCTCGGTGGCGGTGTCGTCGAGCGGGAGGATCGTCCCGCCGTGGGCGTCGGGCTGGTAGCGCCAGTGCGCGGCGTTGGTGGACCGGCCGGCGTCCCACTGCAATTGGGCCACCCAGTGACCCTCGTCGTCGCGCCACGCGTCCCAGGTGGCGGCGTCGATGCTGTGCCCGCGTGCCCGGAACGCCTGGGCGACGATCTCGGCGAGGGTGTGCACGGCCGGGCCGTCCGGACGCACCGGATGACCCTGCTGAGCCATCTCCGCCGCGCGGGAGCGCTCGAGCAGCACCGGGTAGGCGAACCGCTCCACCTTCGCGAGCGGGATCCCGGCCTCCTCGGCGACCTGCTCGACGGATGCGCCGGAGCGGATGCGGGCCTGGATCTCGCGGGGTCGCAGCTGACTGGCGGTCTCGATCTGGATCTGCCCGAGGCGGGCGAGATCACCACGGGAGGCGGCGCGGAGCGTGTCGTCGATCGGGATGCGGAATCTGTCGCCGTTTTCGGGATCGGCGAGCACGACGTGCGTTCCGTCGGGCTCGAGGCCGACCACTCGAAGCTCTCGCACCATGACCTCCTCGCGGGGAATCGCGATTGACCCGCCCGACTGTAACGGACTCGTGATGCCTGCGGAGCAGGACACGCCGACACGCCGGGGGCCCGGTGGCACGAATCCGCCGACGTGGCGCTATTGTCCAAGGTTTCCCCGAAAGTCTCGACTCGTTGTCGAGAGTTCGGGAAGGCTCCGGGACGGCGAACGGGGCCGGACCCGACCCGGATCCGACCCCGCCCTCACGGTCGCGCGACCGATCTACATCCGGTCGACCACCCAGTCGATGCACTTGGTCAGCGCGGTGACGTCGTCGGGGTCGATTGCCGGGAACATGCCGACGCGCAGCTGGTTGCGGCCCAGCTTGCGGTAGGGCTCGGTGTCGACGATCCCGTTGGCGCGCAGGATCTTCGCAACCTGCGCGGCATCGACCGAGTCGGCGAAGTCGACGGTGCCGACCACCTGGGAGCGCAGCGCCGGATCGGCGACGAACGGGGTGGCGTACTCGGAGGCCTCGGCCCACGCGTACAGCCGCGACGACGAGTCCGCGGTCCGGGCCGTCGTCCAGGCCAGGCCGCCGTTGCCGTTCATCCACTCGATCTGGTCGGCCAGCAGCAGCAGCGTGCCCACCGCGGGGGTGTTGTACGTCTGATCCTTCGTGCTGTTGTCGACGGCGATCGGCAGCGACAGGAACTCGGGAGTGAAGCGGCCCGAGGCCTTGATCTCGTCCACCCGCGCCAGCGCGGCCGGGCTCATCAGGGCGATCCACAGGCCACCGTCGGCGGCGAAGCACTTCTGCGGCGCGAAGTAGTAGACGTCGAAGTCCTCCGCGGCGACGGGCAGGCCGCCGGCGCCGGACGTCGCGTCGATGGCGATCAAGGCGTTCTCGGAGCCGGCCGGGCGGGTGACCGGCACCGCGACACCGGTCGAGGTCTCGTTGTGGGCCCAGCCGATGAGGTCGGCCGATCCGTCGGCGACGATCTCCGGTGCGGTTCCCGGCGCGCTGTCCACCACGATCGGGTCACCGATCAGCGGGTTCTTCTTGGCGACCGTGGCGAACTTCGACGAGAACTCGCCGTAGGTGAAGTGCTGCGACTTCTCCCGGATCAGGCCGAACGCCGCGGCGTCCCAGAACGCGGTGGTGCCGCCGTTGCCGAGCACCACCTCGTAGCCGTCGGGCAGGGCGAACAGCTCGCGCAGTCCCGAGCGGATGCGGGCGACGACGTCCTTGACGGGCTTCTGCCGGTGGCTGGTACCGAACACCGAGGCACCGACCTCGACCAGGGACTGCAGCTGCTCGGGGCGAACCTTGGAGGGACCGCAGCCGAAGCGGCCGTCGGCGGGCTTGAGATCGGCGGGAATGATCGGTGTAGCGTCAGCCATCGGTATGCGTGTCCTAAACGTCGAGGAACGAGTGCACCGGTAGTCTAGACGGCCCCCGCCGGTCGGCCGGACGGACGGGCACCCGGTGCGGGGACCCGTCCGTCCGGCTCGGTGGATCAGTTGTG
The DNA here is from genome assembly GCF_000256505.1 of Rhodococcus sp. P14. Lineage (NCBI taxonomy): Bacteria > Bacillati > Actinomycetota > Actinomycetes > Mycobacteriales > Nocardiaceae > Rhodococcus > Rhodococcus sp. P14. The sequence goes on from NZ_AJFC01000155.1 coordinate 3,024, forward strand.
GGTGATCGAATCCCAGCCCTCGACGCTCTCCGGGCTGCGGGCGTCCGGGCCGGTGTAGATCGCGGCGGGGCGCACCAGCTTGCCCAGGCGCTTCTGCTCGAGGATGTGCGCGCACCAGCCGGCGGTGCGGCCGCAGGTGAACATCGCCGGCATCATTGCGGCCGGGACCTCGGCGAAGTCGAGGATCACCGCGGCCCAGAACTCGACGTTGGTCTCGATGGCGCGATCGGGGCGACGCTCGCGCAGCTCGGCGAGGGCGGCCTGCTCGAGGGCGGCGGCGACCTCGTAGCGCGGCGCGTTCAGTCGCTTCGCGGTGTCGCGCAGCACCCGGGCGCGGGGGTCCTCGGCGCGGTAGACGCGGTGCCCGAAGCCCATCAGCTTCTCCTTGCGGTCGAGGATGCCCTTGACCAG
>NZ_AJFC01000156.1:0-11613 GCF_000256505.1 Rhodococcus sp. P14
CCTCGTCGTCGGAACCTCGGAAACGGCGGCAGGACGCGCCGCGGCGTGCAGCCGCGAATGCACGTCCTGCCGTTGTCGTTTCCCGTTACTTGATGGCGAAACCGCGATAGCCGTCGGCTGCGACGTCGTCGCAGATGTCACGGTAGGTGTTGAGCCCACCGACGTAGGACATGATCACCTGCGGCTTGCCCGGCACGTTGGCGCCCGTGTACCACGAGTTGCCTTCGGGGTAGAGCGTGCCCTTCGCCAGTTCGTTGTTCAGGTCGGTCCAGTCGTGCGTGTACGGTTCGAGCGCCTCGAACCGGCGGGCGCCGCGCTGCTCGAGTCGTTCGATGCAGTCGGCGGTCCACTCCACGTGCTGTTCGATCGCGCACACCACGTTGGTGAGCACGTTCGGACTGCCGGGGCCGGTGAGCATGAACATGTTCGGGAACCCGTCGACGGCGATTCCGAGGTACGTGACGGGGCCGTCCTGCCACTTCTCCTGCAGCGTCTGCCCGCCCACGCCGGAGATGTCCATCTTCAGCAGCGGACCGGTGATCGCGTCGAACCCGGTGGCGAGGACCACCGCGTCGAGCTCGTGCTCCACGCCCCCGGTCCGGATTCCCTTGTCCGTGAACTCCTCGAGCGGCGCCTCGCGCAGCGACACGAGCTCGACATTGTCCCTGTTGTAGGTCTGGAAGTAGTTGGTGTCCAGCGTGATCCGCTTGGCGCCGAGCGGATGGGTCCGCGGCGACAAGCGTTCGGCGAGCTCGGGGTCCTGCACCACAGCACGGATCTTGCTGCGGAAGAACTCCGCGATGGTCTCGTTGGCCTCCCGATTGGTGAACAGGTCGGGGTAGGCGGCGATGAGGTCGATCGCCCGGTGCCGGTTCCACCGCTCCTCGTAGGTCGCCCACCGCTCCTCCGGGGAGTGATCGAGCGCGCTGACCTCGAGGGTGTCGGTGTACTGGCCCGACGGTGTGGTCTTCGAGGTCGCCTTGAAGGTCTCGATGTTCTCCTTGAACTCCCGCTTCTCGTCCTCGGTGAGGGGACGGTTGCCACAGTCGAGGCTGAACGCCGGCGTCCGCTGGAACACAGTCAGCTTCTCGGCCTGCTCGGCGACGAGCGGGATCACCTGGACGCCGGACGAACCGGTGCCGATCACCCCGACGCGCTTGCCGGTGAAGTCGACGCCCTCGCTGGGCCAGTCGGCCGTGTGGTACGTCGCGCCGCGGAAGTTCGCCAGGCCCGGGAAATCCGGCGTCTGCGACGTGGACAGACAGCCGACCGCGGTGACGAAGTACTTGGCGACGGCGACGTCTCCGGAGTCGGTGGTGATCGTCCACCGGTCGGTGTGGTCGTCGAACCGAGCCGAGTCGACCCGCGTCCGGAACCGGAAGTGCTTCTTCACATCCAGCCGGTCCGCGGCGAAGTTCAGGTAGCGCAGGATCTCCGGCTGCGCGGGATAGCGCTCGGTCCACTCCCACTCGTCGATGAGTTCGGGCGAGAACGTGTAGGCGTATTCCATGCTGATGCAGTCGCATCGAGCCCCGGGGTACCGGTTCCAGAACCAGGTGCCGCCGACGCCCTCGGCCGCCTCGAAGGCGCGGACCGTCAGTCCCATCTCCCGCAGCCGATGCACCATGTAGATGCCGGAGAATCCGGCACCCACCACGATCGCGTCGAATTCCTCTGCCGCCTTCTCGAATCCCATGCCGGCCTCCGTCCTCATCGGGCGATGTCCGCGCCGGCGAGCACGTCCTCGACCGCTTCGACGACGTAGTCCATGCCGTCCTTGGCGCCCGGCAGGACGTTCACGAACTGGAAGAAGCCGTGCATCTGTCCGGTGAACACCTTCTCGCGCACAGGGATCCCCGCCGAGCGGAGCGCCTCGGCGTACTTGCGGCCCTCGTCGTGCAGAACGTCGTGCTCGGCGAGCAGCACCGCGGCCGGCGCGACACCGGTCAGCGATTCGGCGTTGATCGGGGCGACCTCCCAGCGGGTGCGGTCCTCCGCCTCGGGCACGTACAGGTCCCAGAACCACACCATCGCGTCGCGGGTGAGCATGAGCTCGTTCGCGGGATCGAGGTAGCTGGGTGTGTCGAAGTCGCAGTCGATGACGGGGTAGGCGAGGAACTGCAGGGCGAGTTCGGGACCGTTCTCCCGGACGGCGCGCTGCGCGACCACCGCTGCGAGGTTGCCGCCGGCGCTGTCACCGCCCACGATCAGCGGGGCGTCCGCGGCCGCGTAGGTGGCCCGGTTCGCCGCGAGCCACTGCAACGCGGCCCAGGCGTCGTCGGCGGCGGCGGGGAACAGATGCTCGGGGGCCAGGCGGTAGTCGACGAGGGCGACGGCGCAACCGGTGCGTTCGGCGAGCTGCCGTCCCAGCGTGTCGTAGCCGTCGAGGCTGCCGACCACCCAGCCGCCGCCGTGCAGGTAGACGATCACGCCGCGGGCATCGCCGGTCGGGACCAGCACGCGAACCGGCACCTCGTGTCCGTCGGCACCGGGGACGGTGATGTCGTCGACTCGGGCCATCTCCGGTCCGGGGCCGCACAGCTCGATGAAGCCGTCGCTCAGCGTGCGCGCCTCCTGCGGGCTCATCTCGTGCAGCGGAGGGCCGCCTGCCTCGGCCATCTGGGTGAGGAACGCGGTGGTGGCGGAATCGAGGGCCATGGCATCTCCTTCGTGTGCGGCATGGGTTTCGACAGACGTCGACAACTCCCGATCGGATGCGCAGAGTCGGCACCCAGCGAGTGATGCACATCACCATAACCATACGCATGATTATTTGCAATACCGCGCGGCAGAGCCCTTTATCTATGCGCATGATTGGGCTAGCTTGGAAGAGAGCTCCGGGGGGCGTCTCCCCGCATCTGCCGTCTCCCCGCATCTACTACGGAAGGCCACCGACCATGACTGCCGGAAACCAGGACACCGCGCTGCAGAGCCCCATCGACACCGTCGTCTCCGACCGTGCCTTCCTCGAGTGCCCGCGCTGGCACGACGGACGGGTGTGGGTCTCGGATCTCTACCGGCACGAGGTGATCTCGATCGGTTCCGACGGTGCGGTCACCGTCGAGGCCACCCTCCCCGGCGACGAGCCGTCCGGGCTCGGCTGGCTGCCCGACGGGCGCCTGCTCATCACCGCGATGGAGTCCGGGCGGATCATGCGCCGCGAGCACGACGGCGAGATCGTCGTCCACGCCGATCTCTCCTCGGTCGCGACCGGCAAGCTCAACGACATGGTGGTCGCCGAGGACGGCACCGCCTACGTGGGCAGCTTCGGCTTCGAATTCAAACGCGACACCCCGATCGCGCCGGCCAACCTGATCCGCGTCGCGCCGGACGGCTCCTTCACCGTCGAGGCCTCCGACCTCCGCTTCCCCAACGGCATGGTGATCACCCCCGCCGGCACGCTGGTCGTCGCGGAGAGCATGGGCAACAAGCTGACCGCCTTCGACATCGGGGCCGACGGCCGGCTCGATGGGCAGCGCACCTGGGCCGCGTTCGGACCGGACCTGCCCACCGAGTCGGTCAAGGCCGCGATGAGCGCCGCGGCCGTCGCGCCGGACGGCATCTGCCTCGACAGCGACGGTGCGGTGTGGGTCGCCGACGCTCTCCACCGGCGGGTCATCCGCGTCGAGGAAGGTGGCACGATCACCGCCGAGGTCGTGTTCCCGACCGGGGTGTTCGCGTGCATGCTCGGCGGGCCGGAAGGCAACACCCTCTACGCCTGCGCGGCGCCGAACTCCTCGGAGGCCGCCCGTCGTCATACGCGCGACGCGAGCCTGCTCGCCACCCGCGTCGGCGCCACCCACGGCGGTCGCCCGTAGGACGGCCCTCAGGACGTGCGAAAGGGCGGCGATTCGACGAATCGCCGCCCTTTCCCGTTCGATCAGTAGGGCGCGTACGCCGCCGCGGAGGCCGGCTGGTCGAGCACGCGGTCCACCGTGATGTCCTTGCGCTCGATGAGCAGCGCACCGTCGCGCTCGGCGAACGTGTCGGCGTAGCGACCGTACAGCCGCTGCGTGCCCTCGGGCCCGGCCACCGTCGCCTCGAAGTACGCGTCGACCCGCACCCGGCCGTCGCCCTCGCCGGTCACGCGGACGTTGGTGATCGCGTGACGGGAGAACTCCGCGCCGGACTCGGCGAAGGCGCGGTAGACCCCGAGGAACTCCTCCGGCCCCACATCCTCCTTGCCGTTCTGGATGATCGAAACGTCGTCCGTGATCAGGGCGCGCAGGGCGTCGAGGTCACCCTCGTCCACGGCGGATGCATACGCGTACATCAGGTCTTCCGCGCGGCGGGCGAGGTCGGGGGATACCGCAGTCATGTCGGGTCCTTCGCTTTCGTCGGTGCCGGATACCGGGGTGCGCCCTCGTCGCGGACGCACCCCGCACCCGTCGTGGATCAGGGAAGCTGGATCAGCTTGGTCTCGAAGAACGCATCGAACCCTTCGATGCCGCCCTCACGGCCGAGACCGGACTGCTTGTAGCCGCCGAAGGGCTGCACGACGCACATCGCGTAGCCGTTGACGGAGATCTGCCCGGTGCGCACCCGTCGCGCGATGCTCTGGGCCAGCTCCTCGTCCTTCGCGTAGACGGAGCCGGACAGGCCGTAGTCCGAGTCGTTGGCGATGGCGACGGCCTCGTCGATCGAATCGAACGGGATCACCACCAGCACCGGTCCGAAGATCTCCTCCTGCGCGATGCGCATGTCGTTGGAGACGTCCGCGAACAGGGTCGGTTCGACGTACCAGCCGCGGTCGAGGTGGGCCGGCTTGCCGCCGCCGGGCACCAGCCGGGCGCCTTCCTTCTTCCCGACCCCGATGTAGTCGAGCACCCGCGTCTGCTGACGTTCGGCGGCGAGGGGTCCGAGGACCGTGTCCTCGTCCCGCGGGTCACCGACCTTCACGCTCTCCATCACCGCCTTGATCGCCTCGACGACCTCCTCCTGGCGCTCACGCGGGACGATGATGCGGGTGAGGGCGGCGCAGACCTGCCCCGAATGACCGATGCCGCCGAACACCATGCCGGGCAGGAAGGTATCGAGGTCGATGTCGTCGGCGATGATCGCGGCCGACTTGCCGCCGAGTTCGAGGGTGACCCGCTTGATCCGCTCTGCGGCCCGGCTCATGACCACACGACCGGCCGCCGTGCTGCCGGTGAAACTGATCTTGTCGACGTCCGGGTGGCTGACGAGGTAGTCACCCACCTCCCGTCCTGCCGGGACGACGCTGATGACGCCCTCGGGCAGGCCCGCGGCGTCGAGCGCCTCGGCCAGCATCATCATGGTGACGGGTCCCTCCGGGGCCGGCTTGAGCACCACCGTGCAGCCCGCGGCGAGCGCAGGCGAGATCTTCAGCGAGCCGGTCGCGACGGGACCGTTCCACGGGACCACGACCGCGACGACGCCGATGGGCTCCCGCACGATCTTGCCGTGCCCGCCCTTCCAGGTGCGCTCCTCCTCGAACGCGAAACGCTCGTGGAACGTGGCCGCGTCGTCCCACATGTCGACGGCGTTCTGGTGGAACAGCGTGGACACCGCTGCGGGAGCGCCCAATTCGAGGGTGAAGGCCTCGGCCATCTCCGGGATCCGCTTCTTCACCTCGTTCCCGACGCGCACGAGGATCTCCGCGCGCTCGGCGGGCGTCATCCGCGGCCAGGGGCCTTCGTCGAACGCCTTGCGCGCCGCCGCGACGGCGCGGTCCATGTCGGCCTCGCGCGCTTCGGGCACGGTCGCGATGACCTCACCGTTGATCGGGGAGATCACCTCGATCACCGCGTCGCTGGACGGCTCGACCCACGATCCGCCGATGAACAGCTTGTCGTAGCTCTTCAACTGGATGGGAGTGGCTGTGGTCATGCTGTGTTCCTCCACTCGACCGCGGACTCTCGCCACGGCGACTCGCTGGATGGGATGGGAGTACTACTTCACTGCCGGCGCCGGCGCCTGCAGGGGCGCCGACAGATCCCGGATCGCGTCCGGATCCACGCCGGCACGACGATCGATCGCCATGCGGGCTTGCACCATGTGCCGGGGGGAATCGACGCTCAGGTGCGCGGTGAGCTGCCCGGCGGCATCGAACCAGGCCGCACCCCACTTGCCGTCCGCACCCTCACGGAACACCATATCGTCGGATTCGCTTCTGTGTCCGACGAATTGGATCTTGTGCCCGAACTGGTCGCTCCAGAAGTACGGGATCGGGTCGAAGACGGGCGGCGACTGCGGCCTCAGGAGTGCACCGGCGACCGTCGCCGGTCCGGTGCGCGCCTCGTCCCAGTGCTCACCACCGAGTCGTGTCCCGAACCGGGGCGACCAGCGCATCGCGACGTCGCCGACGGCGAACACCGACGGGTCGGAGGTACGCAGCGACTCGTCGACGACGACCCCGCGATCGATCTCGAGACCGGAGCCGGTCAGCCAGCCCACGTCGGGCCGCACTCCGATACCGGTGACGACGACGTCCGCCGGGAGCGCGGTGCCGTCGTCCAGCGTCAGTCCGCCGGGCGTGATCTCGCCGACGCCGGTGCCGCAGCGCAGATCGACCCCGTCCCACCACGCGTGCAGCCGCTCGGCCACCTGCGCGCCCAGCGGTCCCGCGAGCGGCCGGGGCCCGGCTTCCACGCAGGTCACCGAGCAGCCCAGAGCCAGTGCGGTCGTGGCGATCTCGGCGTTGATCCAGCCGGCACCGACGAGGACGACACGGGCTCCCGGGCGTAGCTCGGCGCGAAGACGCTCGGCGTCCGCGGCGGTGCGCAGCACGAGTTGCCGGCCGGTCCCGGGCAGGGTGACCGGGGCCGCGCCGGTCGCGACGACCAGCGCATCGTAGGAGTGCTCGCCGGCATCGGTGCGCACCACCCGGGCGGCGGTGTCGAGCGACCGGGCCCGGACCCCGAGGCGCAGTTCGACACCGAGCGCCGCGTAGTCGACGTCGAACGTGGTGTCCTGCGGCTCGGCGAGTGCGGACTTGCTCAGCGACGGCCGGTCGTACGGCGGGGTGGGCTCGGCGCAGAGCAGTTCGAGCTCACCGTCGAAGCCTTCGGCGCGCAGCGCCTCACACGTGCGGAGCCCGGCGAGGCCGCCGCCGACGACGACGATTCTTCGGCCGTTGAACACGGCGTTCCCCTGTCCTGTCGATGAATCGGATGATGCGGTGGACGTGCTCGGCACCCCTCAGTACAGGGTGTAGTCCGACAGCACCCGCGGGCCCGGCGTGTAGGTGGCCGGGATCCGCTGCCAGCCCATGTTGGTGCCCTGGTGCGGGTACCGCTCGAGCGCGGAGAAGTCCACCTCGTAGTCGGGCATCCGCTCGAGAATCTGGCTGATGAGCGTCTTGGACATGTATCGACCGAGATGCGATCCGGCGCAACGATGTACACCGATCCCGAAGGCGGTGTGCCGGTTCGGCCACCGTTCGATGTCGATCTCGTCCGGGTTCTCGAAGAGCTTCTCGTCGCGGTTGGCCGACGACCACGACAGCAGCACCCGGTCGCCCTTCTTCATGGGGCAGCCCTGGAAGTCGGTGTCCTTGGTGACGGTCCGGGCGAGCGCCTGGGTGGGCGAGAAGTACCGCAGGAACTCCTCGACGGCGTGGTCCATCAGACTCGGGTCGTCGATCAACCGCTGACGCACGGCCGGGTGCTCCGCGAGCCACACGAGGGCCTGGCTCACCAGGGACGCGGTGGTTCCGACACCGCCGGCGAGCAGCAGATCGACGATCGAGTACATCTCGAAGTCGTTGAGCGGGCGGCCGTCGACCTCCTGCTGCACGAGGTAGCTGATGATGTCGTCGGTGGGGTTCTCGCGTCGTGCCCGGATGGTCTCGCGCATGCGATCACCCAGGTAGGGGAACTCGACCTCCATCGCGTGGCGGTAGTCGTCGCTTCCCGGGATGCCGGCGAGCGCCTGGTGGTGCGCATGGGAGTAGCGCTTCCAGTCGGCCAGGTCGAGGCCGAGCCAGTCCACCGTCACGATGGAGGGAACCGCGATGACCGAGGTGAGGTCGCATTGCCCGTCCTCGATCACGCTGTCGATGAACCCGGCGGTGTGGCGGTCGACGAGTGCCTTCATCCGCTCGACGGCCGCGGGCGCGGTGATCGGGTTGACGATCTTGCGGTACTTGCGGAACTCCGGGGGATCGAGCTCGATGGGGATGTGGAAGTGCATCGGAGTCTTCGGGATGACAACCGAAAGGCCTTCTCCCCCATATTCGTTACGCGCCGACGAGAACGTCTCGTCGTCACGGGCGGCCTCGAAGACCGAGTCGTAGTCGCTGAGCACCCAGTACCCGCCGTGCGCCTCCGTCCAGGCGACTCGCTCGTTCTGGCGAACCTTGCGGTACGAGGCGACCGGATCGGCAGAGTGCTCCTGCGAATTGTGGTCGAAGTTGATGACGGGGCAACGATTGCGGCTGTCCATCGCGTGGACCCTCCTGCGTCGGATCGGGCATCTCCTGCTAATGGTTATAACAGATGATATAGTAGTGTAGATCACACCGCCAGCCCGGCCATCAAATCAAATGTTCAACGAGCTGGCATCCTCGATATCCGGATGACGGAAGGAGCGACCGATGAAGGTTGTTGTCGACGAGAACCACTGCCAGGGCCACGGGCTGTGCTTCATGACCTCCCCCCAGGTCTTCGCGCTGCGCGAGGAGGACGGCCACGCGTACGTCCTGCCCGGGGGCGACGACCCGGCCAACGAGCACGCCGCACGCGAGGCAGCCGCGTCCTGCCCCGAGCGTGCGATCTCCGTCGTCACCGAGTGACGACGCCTTTCGATCGGCCGGCACACGACGCAGGAAGGGGCCCCGGATACGTATCCGGGGCCCCTTCCTGCGCCTGCGGTGGGCGTCAGCCTTGCGCCTGCGGTGCGCGTCAGCCCTGCGCCCGCGGTGGGCCTCAGCCCAGTGCGCGGTCCCACTGGATGACCTGATCGAGCAGGTCGGGGTACTTGCGCTGGGCATACCGCCGGTAGGCGTTGATGTGGTCGCGCATGCGTTCCTCGGAGCCGATCTCGTCCCCCTGGGAGAGCGACTCGTAGATCCGGGTGTGCGCGACGATGATCGCCTCGCGCCGGTGCGGTGGGTAGTCGATGCCGACCGCCGTGCCGTCCATGATGCCGAGCAGAGAATCGACCATGTACCCGAACAGCGGATTGCCCGAGGACCAGGCGATCAGGTCGTGGAAGCTCTTGTTCGCCTCGAGGAACTCGTGCTGGTCACCGAGCGATCCGTGCATCCGGTCGATGGTTTCCTTCAGATCGACGAGCGTCTCGCCGCTGATGCGCTGGGCGGCCAGCCGGCTGATCATCGGCTCGAGGGCGGTGCGCGCCTCGATGATGACGCTGAACGGGGCGTCCTTGAGCTGCATGAGGAGGATGAGCGAACTCGCAAGATGGGACGCGTCGGGGTCCAGCATCACCGGCCCGCCTCTCGGTCCCGGCTTGAGAGCGATGACCCCCTGGAATTCCAGCAATCGCAGGGCTTCCCGCAGTGTGCCACGACCGATCTCGTACTTCTCGAGCATGATCCGCTCCGACGGCAGCAGATCGCCCGCCGCCAGATTCTGCCTGGTCGCGTCCCTGATGATGTGCTGCGCCACCACCATGGCCGCTTTGGGCGCCCGTCCTGTGATCATCGCGCCTTCTCCTCCCCGGAGCGCCCGCCGGCTCGGGAACGCCGTCCGGAGCGGACACTCCCCACTTCCCGCCGAGCCAAAATAATGCTAACGATTATAACGTACAGTTCGTGTGTCGGGCCGGAAAAGATGCGCCGAGCGAGCCGCATCTCCCAGGTACCCGGCCCAGCCGAACCGTGAACCTCGATCGAAGGAGTTCCGATGAGCAGCCCCGCCTCCACCACCACGAGCGTCGTTCTCGACTCGGTCGACTCGAGCCTGTGGATCCGGCTCAACCGGCCCGAGCGCCGCAACGCGTTCGACGCCGAGATGTGCGCGGTCATGGTCGACGCGCTCCACAACGCCACCGAATACCGCTCGGTGGTCATCACCGGATCCGGTGGAAGCTTCTGCGCCGGCGGGTCGCTCGGACAGCTCAGTCAGCCGACCGTCAAGGAACTGCGCGGTCTCTACCGGTCCTCGCTCGAACTGTTCGACGCGATCCGCACCTGCCCCCGGCCGGTCGTCGCGGCCGTCAACGGTGCCGCGGCGGGCGGCGGCAACGAGCTGGTGGTGGCCTGCGACCTCGCCGTCGCCGCCCGCTCGGCGACCTTCGGGCAGACCGGCCCCCGCGTCGGTAGTTCTCCGGTCAGCGGCGCCACGAACGTGATGGGCGTTCAGATCGGCGAGAAGCGCGCCAAGGAACTGTCGCTGCTGTGCCGGCGCTACCCGGCCGAGCGCGCGTACGAGATGGGACTGGTGAACGAGGTGGTCGACGACGAACTCCTCGAGGAATCCGTCCGTTCGCTGTGCCGCGAGTTCGAGGCACTGAGCCCGCGGTACCTCGAGATCACGAAGGTCAGTTCGAACATCTGGTGGAACTCCGCCCGGGACTCCTTCAGCAACGGCCTCGGCATGCTCGTCCAGGCGATCGGCAGCGCCGACATGGTCGAGGGCGCGCAGGCATTCCTGGAGAAGCGCAAGCCGCAGTTCCCGCCCGCCGAATAGACACACGTTCGATAATGGTGCACATCAATGTGCACAATCGCGTGCACAATGAGTACAGTGCACATTTCGGATCGACCGGGGACGTAGCCCAGCCGATCCGCCGACACGGCGAGCACCCGCTCCGCCGTGAGAGCCTCCGCTTCCCGGAAGTCAGGAGGCCGAGAGGCTGAGGAGGCTTTCGTGGCTGCAATGTCGAGAGGCCCGAAGACGTCGCTGGTGGTAGCCCAGCAGATCGTCCGGGATACGGCGCGAAAAGGTCTGCAGCCCGGGGACCTGCTGCCCCCGGAGAAGGCGATGCTCGAGGAGTACCAGATCGGCCGCGGGACCCTGCGCGAGGGACTGCGGCTGCTCGAGTTCCAGGGCATGATCGCCCTCAAGCCGGGACCCAAGGGCGGTCCCGTCCTCCTCGACCCCGACGCGTCCCACCTGGCGAGCACCATCATCCTGCTGATGCAGCTCCAGAACGCCTCCCTCAACACCATCGTGGAGGCCCGCACCGCCCTCGAGCCCGTCATCTGCCGCCTCGCCGCCGAGCGGATCAGCGACGAGAACCTGCAGGAGCTGAAGCAGTCCGTCGACCGGATGCAGCAGTCGTTCGACACCGCGGACATCGACACGTTCCTCGAGACGAACAAGCAGTTCCACGACGTCATCGCCTGGTCCACCGGCAACGCGCTCTTCGGCTACCTGACGGACGCGCTGCTCCGGATCACCGGCGGCACGGTGATGGGCGTCGACCATCCCGCCCCGCTGCGGGAGACGACGCTCAAGGCGCACACGCAGATCTACGAGGCGCTGAATTCGCACGACGCGGACCTGTCCGAGGACCGGATGCGCGACCACATCAACGAGTACGTCCGCTACGCCGAGCGCAAGTTCCCCGAACTCCTGAGCCAGGTCCTGCCCTGGAACCAGGCGCTCGGCGGCTGACCACGACCGCCGGCGACGTCCGGCGACACGGACCCCAGCGGGCCCGCACCGAGCACCGGCTCCCCCCCGG
>NZ_AJFC01000157.1:0-10942 GCF_000256505.1 Rhodococcus sp. P14
CGTCCCGCCGCCCGCCCGGCCTCCCGCGCCCCGCTTCCCTCGCGCCATTGCTTATATCCATGCGTATGGTTATGGTGATAGCGATCACATGCACACATCGCGATCACATCCGTCGAGCCCGCGCCGGAGCCCTGCCCCGGCCGCCGCTCGCGCCTTCACCCCGTCACGAGGAGAAGCCATGAAGACCATCGGAGCGCTGCTGTGGGAGCCGGGAACCCGGTCCGGTTGGAGCGTCGAGGAAATCGAGATCGATCCCCCCAAGAGCCGGGAGGTGCGGGTCAAGCTCGCCGCCTCCGGCATCTGCCACAGTGACGACCACGTCGACACCGGCGACATCCCCCTCGACTGGGCGCCGATCATCGGTGGCCACGAAGGCGCCGGTGTGATCGAGGAACTCGGCCCGGACGTCACCGGTTTCGAGGTCGGCGACCACGTCGTCCTGTCCTTCCTGCCGTCCTGCGGCCACTGCAAGATGTGCACCATCGGCCGTTCCAACATGTGTGAGATGGGTGCCGGCGTGCTCGCGGGCTACGCACCCGACGGCACGCACCGCGTCCACGCCCGCGGCCAGGGCGTCGGCCCGTTCTCCTACCTCGGCACCTTCTCGCCGTACGTCGTGGTCAACATCGACTCGTGCGTGAAGATCGGCAAGGACATCCCGCTCGACAAGGCCGCACTCATCGGCTGCGGCGTGCCCACCGGCTGGGGATCGTCCGTCTACGCGGCCGACATCCAGCTCGGTGACACCGTGGTCGTCATCGGCACCGGCGGTGTGGGCATGAACGCCGTTCAGGGCGCCCGGCACAAGGGCGCCAAGAACATCGTCACGATCGACCCGGTCGAGTTCAAGCGCGACCAGGCGAAGATCTTCGGTGCCACCCACACCACCGAGAACTTCGACCAGTGCCGCGAGGTCGTCGATCAGCTCACCGACGGCCAGGGCGCCGACGTCGTCATCATCACGGTCGACATCGCCTACGGGCACCTGCTGAACCCCGCCCAGGAGATGACCCGTCGCGGCGGCACCCTGGTGCTCACCTCGGCGGCGCCGGTCACCCAGCGCGACGTGCCGTTCGACCTGTTCACCTTCGCGATGTCGGGCAAGCGCCTGCAGGGCACCCTGTACGGCACCACGACGGCGCGCCGCGACATCCCGCTCATCGCCGACATGTACCGCCGCGGCGAGTTCAAGCTGGACGAGCTGGTCACCAAGACCTACAAGCTCGAGGACATCAACACCGCGTTCAAGGATCTCCGCGACGGCAAGAACATCCGCGGCGTCATCATGTACGACGACTAGATCGGCACGCGCGACTGCGCGGGTGATCCGCGCCCGGCACCCGGGCCGGGACGGAGTCGACACTCCGTCCCGGCCCGTCCGTGTACCTCCGACAGGAACAGAGCCGATGACTGCCTCGAATCTCGCGGACCTCGATTCCGCCGCCCTGAGCCGCCTCGTCGCCAAGGACGAGATCCGGGATCTCGCAGGGTGTTACGCCCTGGCCGTCGACGACCACGACATCGACGCCGTACTGTCGATGTTCACCGAGGACGGTGTCTTCGAGGTCGCCGGCACCGAACTGTGCGGTCGTGAGCAGATCCGCCCCTTCTACGTCTCCAGCATGGACCGTTACCACACCATGCTGCACACCCCCGAGATCCACCTCGTCACGATCGAAGACGACTCGCACGCAAGCGGAATCATGACCGGCCACGCCGAACTGGCCGTCCACGACACGCTGATGATGACCGCCTTCCGCTATCGGGACCGGTACGTGCGGCGGGACAGCACATGGCTTTTCGAAAGACGCACCGTATCGTTCATGTACGCGGTACCGTTCGAGTCGATGGGCTCGAGTTTCCGTACCACCAAACGGATTCGGTGGCCCCAGACCCGATACACCGAAGCCGACTATCCGGAGTCGGCTCCCACCTGGAACACCTACCGCTGACGGCGGATCGGGCCCGTCGGCGGCCCCGAAGGAGCAGCTATGACAGGACGGGTAGCAGGTAAGGTCGCGTTCATCACGGGGGCGGCCCGCGGCCAGGGACGCAGTCACGCGATCCGCCTCGCCGAGGAGGGCGCCGACATCGTCGCTCTCGATGTCGCCGAGGAGATCGAGAGCGTCACCCGCTTCTACCCCGGCGCCACCGAGGAGGACCTGGCCGAGACGGTGCGCGCCGTCGAGGCCCTCGACCGCCGGATCATCGCCCGCAAGGCCGACGTCCGCAACTTCGACGCCGTGAAGGCCGTCGTCGACGAGGGCATCGCCGAACTCGGCCGGATCGACATCGTCGCCGCCAACGCGGGGATCTTCCTCTTCGGCGACGAGACGCACCTCGTCACCGAACGCGACTGGGACGACGTCCTCGACATCAACCTCAAGGGCGTGTGGCACACCTGCAAGGCCGTCACCCCGCACCTGATCGAGCAGGGCACCGGTGGCTCGATCGTCATCACCAGCTCCACCGCAGGCCTGAAGGGCACGCCGAACGTGGCGCCCTACACCGCGAGCAAGCACGCCGTGGTCGGCCTGATGCGCACGCTGGCACTGGAATTGGGGCCGCACGGCATCCGCGTCAACACCGTGCATCCCACCGGCGTCGCCACGGACATGATCCTGAACGAATCCTGCTTCCGGCTGTTCCTCCCGGACGTGGAACATCCCACGCAGGAACAGGCCGCACCGGTCTTCGCCACCACCAACGTCCTGCCCGTGCCGTGGATCGAACCGATCGACATCTCCAACGCGGTGCTCTACCTCGCCTCCGACGAGGCCCGGTACGTCACCGGCACCGAACTCAAGGTCGACGCCGGCTACACCCTGCGCTGATCCGGCCGGACGAACGGGAGACCTCATGACCGCAAGACTCGACACCCCGCGTCTCGATCCCGCCCGCCCCGCCGAGGTCGCCGAGCGCTGGCTCGCGGATTTCGCCGATGCACTCCGGTCGGGCGGTACCGGCGACTATCCGGATGCTCTCGCCACCGACGCATGGTGGCGCGACCTGCTCGCCTTCACCGGTGATCTGCGCAGCCTGCACGGCGAATCGGCGATCCGCCCGCTGCTCACCGGCGCGGCGGACCTCGAGGTCCGCGACGAGGCACTCGATTCCGCCGCCCCGCCGGTTCTGCTGCCCACCGGCGACGGTCCGCCGGTGATACAGCTGCTCCTCCGCCTCACCGTCCGCTTCGGACAGGTCCGTGGCGTCGCGCGCCTGACCCCGGACGAGACGGACCGCTGGCGAGCGATCGCCGTGCTGACGGCCCTCGACAGTCTCGCCGGAGCCGAACCGGCTGTCGGAGAACGTCGTCCGATCGGCGCCCCGGAACCCGAGGAACGCGTCACCGCCCACCGGGGCGACCGCCGCCGTCTCGCGAACGAGTGCGCCGACCGGGATCCGGACGTCCTCGTGATCGGTGCCGGGCATTCCGGCCTCGGACTCGCCGCCTACCTGGGCGCGATGAACGTGCACACGCTCGTCGTCGAACGCAACGAGCGCGTGGGCGACAACTGGCGCAACCGGTACGACTCGCTGGTGCTGCACGACCCCGTGTGGTCGAACCATCTGCCGATGATGCCGTTCCCACCCACCTGGCCCGTGTTCACCCCGAAGGACAAGATGGGTGACTGGCTCGACATCTACGCCCGGGCCCTGGAACTGAACGTGTGGACGCGCACGGAACTGGTGAGTGCCTCGTACGATCCGGCGACGAGGCGCTGGGAGGTGCTCCTCGACCGCGGCGGCGAACGGCGCGTACTGCATCCACAGCACGTGGTCCTGGCCACCGGACTGAGCGGCACCGAGCCGCTCGTCCCGGACATCCCCGGGACCGGAGAATTCGCGGGCGAACTGCTCCATTCCGGCCGGTACGCGACGGACCCCCGACGGAGCGGCCGGAACGTCGTCGTCATCGGCACCGGGAACAGCGGCCACGACATCGCGCAGGACCTCTACAACACCGGCGCGAACGTGACCCTCGTCCAGCGGGGTCCGACCTACGTCGTCGGCGGCACCACCGTGGTCGACGTCATGCTGAAGCCGGCCTACGGCGAGGACACCGCACCCACCGAGATCGCCGACCTCGTCGGGGCGTCGTTCGCGCGACGGGACGAGGGATTCGTCGACGGTCTGCGTACCGCGGTCGCGGCGATGGCCGACATCGATCGTGATCTGCTCGATGCCCTGAGCGCCCGGGGATTCCGCCATCACCTGGGCGACGGCGGGACCGGAGCGATGAACCTCTTCCTCACCCGCAACGGCGGCTACTACATCGACGTCGGCGCCTCGCGGCTCGTCGCGGACGGGTCGATCGGGCTGGTCGCCGGGAAGACCGTCGAACGATTCGTCCCCGAGGGTGTCATGATGTCGGACGGCACCGTCCTGCCCGCCGACACCGTCGTGTTCGCCACCGGATTCCGGGGCATTCTCGACACTGCCCGCCGCGTCCTGGGCGACGCGGTCGCCGACCGGTGCGGACCGGTCTGGGGCCTCGACGACGAGGGCGAGATCCGGTCGGTGTGGCGACGTTCCGGCCACGACCGGTTCTGGTTCAGCGGCGGCAATCTCACGTTCGCCCGGATCTACAACAAGTACCTCGCACTGCAGATCAGAGCCGACCTGGACGGCATCGACCTGCCGTCCGTTCCCTGACCCATCCCCTCGAGTACACGGAGACCGACACATGCGCGCCGACGACATCAACGAGATCATCCGCGTCACCCACCTCTACGCCCGGGGTCTCGACCGGTTCGACCCCAAGGAAGCCCTGTCCGCCTTCGCACCCGACGGGGTGTGGGACGCCAGCGCCGTGGGCCTGACCCGGTACGAGGGCCACGAGCAGATCCTCGACTTCTTCGAGCGGGACGCACAGGCGGTGGACAAGCAGTTCCACATCATCACCAATCACGTGATCGACTTCGAGGACGACGACCACGCCACCGGTACGAATTACGTCTTCTCCGAAGCGGAGATGAAGAACGGCGCCGCTATCAAGGCGATCGCACTCAACGAGGACCGCTACGTCCGCACCGCCGACGGCTGGAAGATCGCCGAGCGGATCATCACGGGTCTCACCACGCCGCAGATGGACGGCTTCGACGCCTGACCACGACGGCGAGATACGCGGCCGGGGTGGGGACTTCGCAGTCCCCACCCCGGTCGCGTGTCCCGGTCGGGTTTCCCCGATCAGATGTCCTTGGTGATCTCGTAGAAGTCGAACGAGACGCCGGCCTGCGCGAAGTTCTCGAGGTCGGCTGCGCCCTGCTGTCCTTCCGGCGACGCCATGTCCGCGAGCATGGCTTCCTTGCTGTCCCAGTCGCAGACCGCGACCAGGAAGTGCGGCGGGGTGCTGCCGTCGGGAGTGGAGCACACACCCCATTCGTAGTTCCGGATGCCCTGCTGCTTCAGTGCGAGCTTGGAGTGCACGTTGCGGTAGTGGTCGAGGAACTTCTCGGGATCCTCGGGGTGGTTGTAGGCGGCGACGAGTCGGTACATGTGGACCTCTTTCGATGATGGGTTCGGACATTCTCCGGGCGGCGGACCCGCACGCGGGATGGTGGAGTGGTCCCGCACGCAGCAAGAAGGCAGGAAAGCCCGCCACATATATTCGCTTTCCGTCTTTGATTATATCCATTCGCATTGATAGAGTGATACCCGTCACAGACTTTTTTCCGCGCCGGCCGATCAGCCGGGCGGATCACGCTCCCGCCGGACCCACCGAATCCGCGAGTCCGGCGGCAACATCGGCACATCCGATCGAATCCCCAGTCAGAGAGGCCATCCGATGACTGCAACTCCCACCCCCACCGCCGCTACCGAGGTCGATGCCGTCGTCGTCGGCGCGGGCTTCGCAGGCCTGTACCTGCTGTGGAAGCTGCGCCGCCACGGTTACACCGCCGTCGCCCTCGACAAGGGCAAGGAGGTCGGCGGCACCTGGCACTGGAACCGCTACCCCGGCGCCCGCTGCGACGTGGACAGCCACGACTACTCCTTCGGGTTCGACGAGGATCTCGAGCAGGAGTGGGAGTGGAGCGAGCGTTACCCGTCGCAGCCCGAACTGCAGGCGTACCTCTCGCACGTCGCCGACCGGTTCGACCTGCGCCGCGACATCCGGCTCGAAACCGCCGTCACCGATGCCCGATTCGACGATGGCGAGCAGAAGTGGCACGTCCGCACCGACCGGGGCGACGAGTACGTCGCTCGGTTCTGTCTCATGGCCGTCGGCTGCCTGTCGGTACCGAAGGACGTCGACGTCCCCGGCCTCGACAAGTTCCAGGGACCGATCTACCGCACCAGCGCGTGGCCGGAGGAGGGGGTGGACTTCACCGGTCTGCGGGTCGCCGCGGTCGGTACGGGTTCCTCCGGGGTGCAGGCCATCCCGGAGATCGCCAAGCAGGCCGGCACGCTGACCGTCCTCCAGCGCACCGCCAACTTCGTCATTCCCGCCCGCAACCACAAGCTCGACCCGGAGTTCGTCGCGAACGTCAAGGCGAACTACCGCGCGCGGCGCCAGGCCTGCCGGACCGCCGCCGCCGGCTGCATCCGCGACGACAACCCGAAGGCCGCGTACGACGTCAGCGACGACGAGCGGTGGGCCGAGTACGAGAAGCGCTGGCAGGGCGGCGGCATCGCCTTCCTCGGCGCGTTCGCGGACCTGATGGTGGATCAACGGGCCAACGACTCGGTGTGCGACTTCGTCCGGGCCAAGGTCGACGAGATCGTCGACGATCCGGACGTCGCGGACAGCCTCAAGCCGTTCGGCTACCCGATGGGCGCGAAGCGGCCCGTCATCGGCACGGACTGGTACGAGACGTTCAACCGCGACAACGTCGAACTGGTCGACCTGCGGAAGAAGCCCCTCGACAGCTTCACCGAGCACGGCATGCATCTCGCCGACGGCACCGAGTACGAGTTCGACGCCGTCGTGCTCGCCACCGGGTTCGACGCCTTCACCGGCGCGTTCACGCAGATCGACATCCGCGGCCGCGGCGGTCTGCCGTTGCGGGAGGCGTGGCAGGAGGGCCCGAAGACACACCTGGGCCTGGGCACCGCGGGCTTCCCCAACATGTTCATCATCGCCAACGTCGGCAGCCCGTCGGTGCTGTCGAACATGGTGACCGCCATCGAGCAGCACGTCGAGTGGACGGTCGAGACCATGGATCACATGCGCGAGCACGGACTGACCACGATCGAGGCCACCGAGGAGGCGCAGAACCAGTGGGTCGAGACCGTGGAGGAGATCGCGAACATGACCCTGTGGCCGCAGGGTGAGTCCGGATCCTGGTACCGCGGGCAGAACATCCCCGGCAAGCCGCAGATCTTCATGCCCTACGCCGGCGGCATCGTGCTCTACGAGCAGACGTGGAACGAGGTCCGCGACGCGGACTTCAAGGGATTCGTCCTGGCCTGATGTCGGGGCCTCGCGCCGGGCGATCGCGACCAGCGATCGCCCGGCGCCTTTCGCTGCGTCGCTCGTATCGCGCGGGTGGATCTCGCACCGAGCGGGAGGATCTCGCGCCGAAACGCGAGACGCGACGACGACAACCTCCCGCTCGACGCAGCAACATCCCGCTCATCGCCGACGGACACCGAAACGGGGGTGCAGGCCCGAAGCCCGCACCCCCGTCTCGGTGTCCGTCAGATCAGCTTCGCGAGCGCGTACGCCTGACGGGTGGCGAACACCAGCCGCCGCGGCGCGTATGCGTCACCGAGAATGTGCACCTCCCGCTCGCCCTCGGCCGCCGGGCCGTCCTTGATGCTCTCGTACAGGTCGGCGTCCCCGATGCCACCGCAGGCGAGCACCACCGAGTCGAAGCCGTCCACCTGGTAGGTGCGCCCCGAATAGACGTTGCGGGTGACGACCCCGGTCGGGGTGATCTCGACGACGTCCTCCATGAACCGGTACTGCACGCCCTTCTCGTCGAGGCGCCCGAGGATCGCGCCCACGATGTAGCGGCCGAGCAGCTGCCCCGCGACCTGGGTCGCGTAGACGACGGTGACGTCGTGCCCGCGATCGGTGAGGAAGTCGGCGAGCGACAGCGGCGGCATGTGGTCGTCCTGCGCGACGATCAGGACCCGCTTGCCGACCGCGGCGTCGCCGTTGAGGACGTCGCGGATGTCGGCGACATTGTCGCCGTAGACACCCGGGATGTCCGGGATCCGGCGGGTGGAGCCGGTGGCGACCGCCACCACGTCGAATCCCGCGGACTCGATCTCCGCCTTCGTCGCCGCGTGCCGGTAGGCGACCTTCACGCCCGCCCGCTCGAGCCGGCGCTGCTGCCAGTCCAGGTACTTCTCGAACATGTCGTACGTGGGGGCGTTGATCGCGGTGCGCAGTTGGCCGCCGAGCACGTCGGACGCCTCCCACAGCTCCACGTCGTGGCCCTTCTCCCGGGCCAGGGCCGCGAACTCCATGCCGGCCGGACCACCGCCGACGACGAGCACGCGCCTGGGGTCGGTCACGGTGGGCCACGGCCCGTCGACCTCGTTGCTGGTGACGGGGTTGACCGCGCAGCCGAACGGCAGCCCCTCGACGTAGCGGCGGCTGATGCACTCGTTGCCGCCGACGCAGGGCCGGATCTCGTCGACGCGGCCGGTGCGGACCTTCTCGACGATCGACGGCTCGGCGATGTGCGCACGAGCCATGCCGACGACGTCGGCGTCGCCGGCCGCGAGGATCCGTTCGGCGACATCGGGGTGATTGATCCGGCCCGTGTGCACGACGGGCAGCGACACCGCCCGCTTGAGCTGCCCGGCGAGATCGCTCCACTGACCGGCCTCGTAGAAGTGCGGCTGGATGTAGGACGGGTTGCCCCACGGGCTGCCCACCACGCCGTGGAAGTAGTCGACGAGTCCGGTGCTCTCGAGGTACTGCGCGATCTCGACGGCGCCGTGGATGTCGTACCCGCCCGGCACCTCCTCGCGCAGATTCAGGCGGATGCCGATGACCATGGACGATCCGATCACGTCACGGATGGCCCGCAGCACCTCGACCGGGAACCGGCAACGGTTCTCGATCGAGCCCCCGTACTCGTCGTCGCGCTTGTTGGTCAGCGGAGAGAGGAAGTACTCGAGCAGATCGTCGTGGTTCATGTGGAGCTCGACGCCGTCGAGACGTGCCTTCTGGGCCTGCTCCGCACAGAACTTGTACTGACCGACGAAGTAGGCGATCTCGTCCCGGTTCAGCTTGTGCGGAACGTTGTTGATCACCGGGGCGCTCAGGACCGACGACGCGCCGTGCGGCATACCGCCCTGGTGCACCATCTGCCCCGTCGCCACCGCACCCTCGGCGTGCAGGGCATCGGAATAGGCCTGCACCCGTTCGACGAAGAACGGCAGGCTGTAGTGGCCTTCGACCGTGGCACCCACGCCGGTGGGTTCGAACCCCGGGATCACGCCGGTGTTCGGCACCCAGGCGCTGAGGCTGTCGAACCATGCGGCTCCGCCCCGGGCCCGGGACACGTAGTAGGCGAGGTTGCGTTCGGCGTCGGCCTCGGACCCGAAGATGTTGCCGATCGCCGACGCGTGCGGCGGCAGCACCACGCGGTTGCGCAGCTTCATCGGGCCGATCTGGAACGGCGAGAGCAGATGGGCGTAGGCGGAGTCCGGATCCGCGGTCATTTCGTTCACCCCTTGTTCGGTCGGGGCCCGAGCGAGCCGCCGCGTCCGTCGCCCGGCATCCTGGTCGAGTCGTGACTGACCGCGATTCGGACGGGACGGACTTCCAGGACGACTCGGTTCGGGCTGTCCAGCAGGCGCTGGAAGGCTTCGGGATCGTTCGGAGCATGGCGCGCCGCGAACGCCGGGTAGAACCAGCGTTTGGTCTCCGCGTCGGCGTGGACGGTGACACGGCCGCGGACCGCGAGCATCCTCCTGCCGGGCAGTCCGGTGCCGGCATTCGAGACCACCAGCGTCACGCGGGGTTCGCGCGTCGCTGCCCGGACGTGGGCGCGGTCCTTCGCGGCGGTGAGCCAGAACCGGTCGCCGTGGTGCAGGTAGCTCATCACCACCCCGGCCGGCCACCCGGCCGCGGTGGTGAAGGCGAAGGTGCATTCGGTCTGCGCCGCTACGAGTTCGGCGATGCCGTCCTCGTCGACCCGTAGCGTGCGCAGGTCCTCGTTGTCGTCGATGCCGACGGCCATCTCACATCACTTCACGTATGCGCCGGCGTCGACCGGGAAGGTGACTCCGGTGACGTACCGCGCCTCGTCGCTGCCGAGGAACAGCACCGCGTTGCTGATGTCGATCGATTCGACCCACGGCACCGGCAGCGTGTTCAGCGACATGAACCCCGGCATCGCCTTCTCCTGCGACGGCTCCGGATCCCCGGGCGAGAACATCCCGTACGTCCCGGGGTTCTGGATCATGATGGTGTCGACGTTCGTCGGGTGGATGGTGTTGACCCGGATGCTGTAGGGGCCCAGCTCGTTCGCCATGGTGCGCATGAGGCCGACGATGCCGTGCTTGGCCGAGACGTAGTGGGCGACCTGCTGGATGCCCTTGAGTCCGCCGATCGAACTGGTGAACATGATCGAACCCCCGCGGCCCTGCTCGATCATCGTGGGGATCGCGACGACGGCGGTGTTGTAGACGCCGGTGAGGTTGACGTCGATCATGTCCCGCCACTGCTCGGCGGTGAGCTCCCACGAGCGGCCGTAGGTGGCGATGCCGGCGTTGGCGACCACGATGTCGACGCCGCCGAGGTGCGCCACCCCGTCGTCGAAGGCCCGCTGCAGCGCCGCGCGGTCCCGGACGTCGGCGCGGTGGGCCACGATCCGGCGGTCGAGGGCCTCGACGAGCCGGACGGTCTCCTTCAGCTCGTCCTCGGTAGCCAGCGGGTAGTACGGGGTCACCGTGTCGATGTTCTCGCAGATGTCGACCGCGATGATGTCGGCGCCCTCCTCGGCGAGCCGCAGCGCGTGGCTGGGGGCCCGGCCGC
>NZ_AJFC01000158.1:0-16880 GCF_000256505.1 Rhodococcus sp. P14
TGGCTGCGGCCCTGGCCGCGGGCGGCCCCGGTGATGAACGCGACCTTGCCTTCTACTCGTCCTGCCATGGTTGACGCTCCTCTCGTGGAAAACGATGTCTAGTGATCGGCGGGGACCAGGACGGTCCCGGTGCCTTCGAGAACGCGCGCGCCGCCCAGGACGTCGAGCGTGAGATCGCAGCGCACCAGGAGGCCGTCGGCGGTGTCCTCGACGTCGGTCACCACCCCTGCGGCCCGCAGCCGGTCCCCCTCGAACACGTTGCCGAGGAATCGGAACCGGTATCCGGTGACCCGGTCCACGCCGCCGGCCCAGGACCCGAGCATGGACACGACGTAGGCGATGTTGCTCGGCCCCTGATTGACCGTGCGCTCCCCGAGGCCCAGCGCAGCCGCGGCGTTCCGATCGAAATGGATCGGGTTCGGGTCGCGCATGAGCGCCGAGAGGGTCTTCATCCGGGCCGGATCCACCGCATCGACGGTGCGTTCGGGAATCTGCTGCCCGACAGCCGGTTTCATGAGATTTCTCCTCGGCGGGGGAACACGATCGAGTTGGTGGTGGAGGCGCACAGCGCGCCGTCCTCACCGTGCAGGTCGAGGCGGTAGCCGACGATGTCGAAGACGCCGGTGCGCCGGCCCACCTTGCGTGTCGCGGAGACGATCTCGCCCGAGACGCGGTAGGTGCCGCCGACGCGCAGCGGCCGGTGCACGACCGTCTCGGTCTCGCCGGCCATCGGTCCGTCGGCCTCGGTGGCCCCGAACACGGCGAACAACTCGTCCCAGCTCCAGCCCATCGCGCCGGTGGCGACGAGGAACACCAGCACCGGGTGCGCGCCGCCGTCGGCGGGGTCGGCGAGCATGCTGTCGAGGACGAGGTGCACCCACCACGGCTCGAGCGTGGCCTGCCCGCCCGGGAAGCGGGTGCCGACGAGGTCGGCGAGCTCGGCTTCGGTCGGCACCCGGCGTCCGGTGTCCACGGTCATCGGGCCGCCGTCGTCTCGAGGTACGGGGCCCGCAGGTCCCGCTTCATGATCTTTCCGGTCGGCGCCTTCGGCAGGGCGTCGACGAAGTCCACCGAACGGGGCTTCTGGTAGGAGGCCAGATTCCGCTTGGCGGTGTCGATGATCTCCTGTTCGGTGGCGGTCTGCCCGGGCTTGAGGACCACGACGGCCTTGACGACCTCGCCCCACTCGTCGTCGGGGATGCCGATGACGGCGCATTCGAGGACGGCGGGGTGGGCGCCGATGGCCTCCTCGACCTGGATGCTGTAGATGTTCTCGCCGCCGGAGATGATCATGTCCTTGGCCCGGTCGACGATGTAGACGTAGTGGTCTTCGTCCCAGACCGCGACGTCGCCGGTCCACATCCAGCCGTCCCGCAGGGTCTGTGCGGTCAGTTCCGGCTTGTTCCAGTAGCCGAGCATGTTGGCTTCGGAGCGGACCACGATCTCGCCGGGGGTCTTGCCGTCCTTGGGGACCTCGTTGCCGTCGAAGTCGACGACCCGGATGGTGGTGCCGAAGCCTTCCCGGCCACAGGACTTGAGCCGGTGCTCGTTGATGCCGTTGACCGCGTCGAGGTGGTCCTCCTGGGACAGGAACGACATGGTCGTGCCCTCGGTCTGGCCGTACCCCTGGATGAGGGTGCAGGGGAACGCCTCGAGCGCGCTGCGGACGATCGCGGACGGCATCGGGCCGCCGCCGTACTGGATGTTGCGCAGGCTCGACAGGTCGTAGGAGTCGAAGTTCTCCACGGCCATCATCCAGTTCAGCATCGTGGTGATGCCGAGGAACGCCGAGACCCGCTCCGACTCGATGATCTCGAGCGCCTGCTTGGCCTCGAAATTGACCAGCACGACCGGACATCCGTGCTTCATGTAGTTCATCGAGAGGACCACCGGGATGTGGTACATCTGGCCGGTGAGCATGTAGACGTCGGTCGGCACGACCCGCTCGGCGACGGTCTGGTTGAGCATGCCGGCGGCGGCGCTGGTGTGCGAGTGCAGCGCACCCTTGGATTCTCCCGTGGTGCCGCCGGTGTAGAGGATGAAGAACGGGTCGTCTCCCCCGACGCTCGGCGTCCAGATCGGTTCGGCCGGGCTGGAACTCGCGAGCAGCTCCTCGTACGTCCCGTTACCCCCCGGACCGAACTCGAGCCAGTGGCCGACCGAGGCGGATCGGCTCAGTTCCTCGCCCACGGGACGGAATTCGGACGCGGTGATGAGCACCTTCGGGGTGGCGTCGGCGACGAGCCCGAGCAGGGACGGGGTCGCGAGCCGCCAGTTCAGCGGCTGCAGGATCAGTCCCGCGCGACCGACGGCGAAGAACAGCTCCTGGAACTCGATGCTGTTCTTGGTCAGGACGGCGACCCGGTCGCCCTTCTCGAGGCCGAGACCGCGCAGTCCGTTCGCCAGGCGCCGGACGCGCTCGTCGAGGGCGGCGAAGGTGATGCGCCGGTCGTTGGGGACGTCGTACAACGCCATGCGGTTCGGGGTGAGGGCGGCCCACTTGGCGGGGATGAGGCCCTGGTTCATCGTCATGGTGGCTCCGGAGGCTCAGTACGGGAGGTCGAGGGCGATGTGCCGCTTGGTGAGCACCCAGTCGCCTCCGCTCCTGGTCCATTCGTCCTCGTACTTGCCGGTGGACAGGGCCCGGAGGGCACCGTTCTCCGCGGAGGTGATGAGCAGGTACGACACGGTGCGGACGTTCTTCTCGTCGATCTCGTCGATCAGCAGATTGGTGGTGACGTGACGCCGCTGGTCGGTCTGGGACTCGTGGGCTCCGCGGAACAGGCCCATGATCTCCTCGCGTCCGTTGAGCGGCCCGATGAGGTCGCCGTCGCCGATCTTCATGGTGAACACGGCGGTTTCACCGAAGACCCGCTCGACACCGTCCATGTCGCCGTCGTCGTAGGCGAGAGCGTAGCGGGCGAGGGCGTTTTCGATTTCGTTCCTGAGCGACATTACGACTACTCCTGCCGAAGGGAGGGGAGGGAGATGTAATGACAGTCACTTTATACTAATCATGCGCATTGTCTAGGGGTACGAAGACCCCGGTTTCCGCGCCGGGAGACGACGCTCAGCGTGATTCGGACACGGTCCAGGTGTCGTGCCCGGTCAGCAAGGACTGCAAGGAGTCTCGTCGACGGGACTCGCCGGTGCGGGCGCTCTCGTTCTGCTCGCGCACGAGGTCGTCGTAGGTCGGGCGGGCGACGCTGCGGAACACGCCGAACACCGTGTGGTCGAGGTTCTGATCGGACAGTCGCGACAACGCGAACGCGTACTCCGGGTCGTCGGCGTGCGCATCGTGCACGACGATCGATCCCGGATCGGCCGACGCCGTGTCCACCACACGCAGACCGAATCCGTCACGGACGACGCACTTCTGCCCCTCCGCACCGAAGACGATCGGCTCACCGTGGCGCAGCGGGATCACCCTCTGCTCCGCGTCCTCCTTGCGCAGCACGTCGAACGACCCGTCGTTGAAGATCGGGCAGTCCTGGTAGATCTCGACGAACGCGGTGCCCCGGTGCTCGGCCGCGCGGCGCAGCACGTCGGTGAGCCCCTTGCGGTCGGAGTCGAGCGCCCGGGCCGCGAAGGTGGCCTCGGCACCGAGTGCGAGGGAGAGCGTGTTGAAGGGGTGGTCCACCGAACCCATCGGGGTGGACTTGGTGACCTTCCCGACCTCGGACGTGGGCGAGTACTGCCCCTTCGTCAGCCCGTAGATCCGGTTGTTGAACAACAGGATCGTGAGGTTCACGTTGCGGCGCAGCGCGTGGATCAGATGGTTCCCCCCGATCGAGAGGGCATCGCCGTCACCGGTGACCACCCACACCGACAGGTCGGGCCGCGTGACGGCCAGGCCGGTCGCGATCGCCGGCGCGCGGCCGTGGATGGAGTGCAGCCCGTAGGTGTCGAGGTAGTACGGGAACCGGCTCGAGCAGCCGATGCCCGAGACGAACATCAAGTTCTCGCGGCGCAGCCCGAGTTCGGGCAGGAAGTTGCGGATCGCGGCCAGGATGACGTAGTCACCGCAACCCGGGCACCAGCGCACCTCCTGGTCGCTCGTGAAGTCCTTGGCCTTCTGCGGGGTGTCGGTCGTCGGGACGAGCGCGGTCGCGCTGAGTCCGAGATCGGTGCCCACCCGGCTGATCAACTCGGTCATGCCGATTCCTCCTCGCGGTCCGGCGCCGGCCGGTACTCGGCCGCAGCCAGCGCCGCGGTGGTCTTGGCGTCTTCGAACTCGCGTAGGGTGCCGGCGAGCGCGGCATCGATCGCGTCGACGATCTCGTCGGCGAGAAAGGCCAGACCCTCGACCTTCGTCACCGGCTGGACGTCGACCAGGTAGCGCGCCCGCAGCACACTCGTCAGCTGCCCCAGATTCATCTCCGGCGCGATGACCGTGCGATACCGGCCGAGCACCTCACCGAGGTTGCGTGGCAACGGGTTCAGGTGCCGCAGGTGCAGGTGGGCGACCGCGGTGCCGCGGCGCCGGGCGCGGCGGCACGCCTCGCCGATCGGGCCGTAGGAACTGCCCCAGCCCACGATCAGCAGTTCGGCCTGCCCCGACGGATCGTCGACCTCGGCGTCCGGGACGGCGATCCCGTCGATCTTCGCCTGCCGCAGGCGCACCATCAGATCGTGGTTGGCGGGATCGTAGGAGATGTTGCCGCTGCCGTTCGCCTTCTCGAGGCCACCGAGCCGGTGCTCGAGGCCGGGAGTCCCGGGTATCGCCACGGCACGGGCGAGGGTCTCGCGGTCCCGCGCGTAGGGACGCAGGGGTGTGCCGGCGGCGTCCGGGCCGGTCTCGTAGTTCGGATCGATCGGGGCGAGCTCGTCGACCTGCGGGATCTGCCAGGGCTCCGAGCCGTTGGCGATGGCGCCGTCGGACAGCAGCAGGACCGGCGTCCGGTACGTCAGGGCGATGTGGGCCGCCTCGACGGCCGTGGCGAAGCAGTCGGCCGGTGAGCGCGGCGCGAGCACGGCGACGGGCGACTCGCCGTTGCGTCCGTACAGTGCCTGCAGCAGATCGGACTGCTCGGTCTTGGTCGGCAGGCCCGTCGACGGTCCGCCGCGCTGCACGTCGATCACGACGAGCGGGATTTCGGTCATGACGGCCAGGCCGATGGCCTCGCTCTTGAGGGCCAGACCCGGGCCGGAGGTGCTGGTGACACCGAGTGCGCCACCTAGAGAGGCGCCGACCGCGGCGCCGATCGCGGCGATCTCGTCCTCCGCCTGGAAGGTGGTCACGCCGAGACCGCGGTGCTTGGTCAGCTCGTGCAGGATGTCGGAGGCGGGGGTGATCGGGTACGTCCCGAGGAACACCTCGAGCCCGGACAGCTCACCGGCGGTCACCAGACCGTAGGCCAGTGCGGTGTTGCCGGTGATCTGCCGGTACGTGCCGGCCGGCAGGTCCGCCTTGGCCACCTCGAACGTCGTCGCGAACGTCTCGGTGGTCTCGCCGTAGTTCCACCCGGCCTGGAACGCGAGCAGGTTGCCCTGGGCGACCTGCGGTTTCTTGGCGAACTTGGTGCGCAGGAACTCCTCGATCCGCTCCACCGGCCGGTTGTACATCCACGACAGCAACCCGAGCGCGAACATGTTCTTCGCGCGCTCGCCGTCCTTGCGGCTCAGGCCGGCGGGTTCCACCGCCCCCACCGACAGGCTCGACATCGGAACCTGATGGATCACGAACTCGTCGAGACTGCCGTCGTCGAGCGGGTTGGCGGCGTAGCCGACCTTGGAAAGGTTGCGCTTGGTGAACTCGTCGGTGTTGACGATGACGGTGCCGCCGCGCGGCAGGTCGTCGATGTTCGCCTTCAGTGCCGCCGGGTTCATCGCGACGAGGACGTCCGGTCGATCACCCGCGGTGAGGATGTCGTGGTCCGCGATCTGGATCTGGAACGACGACACGCCCGGCAGGGTGCCCTGGGGCGCCCGGATCTCGGCGGGGAAGTTGGGCTGCGTCGCGAGGTCGTTGCCGAACGCGGCCGCCTCGGAGGTGAAGCGGTCACCGGTCAGCTGCATGCCGTCGCCCGAGTCGCCCGCAAAGCGGATGACGACTCGCTCCAGCTTGGTGGTGTTCGCGTCCGTTGTCATGGGTTCCTGCCTCTGGTCCGCATTCTGCCCCTACGGGGCTTCCTTCACGAGTTGCTTGGCCAGCGAATCGAAGATCACCTCGGTGGAGCCCTCGTAGATCCGCATGGGACGCGCCTCCCGGTAGAGACGTTCGAGCTTGCCGCCGCGCACGAGCCCGAAACGGCCCATGATCTGCACCGACCGGTCGACGACGCGGGCCGCCGCCTCGGTCGCTCCGACCTTCGCCATCGACGACAGGTGCAGGTTGGCGCGGGCATCGCGGGCCGAGGCGGCGGCCGCGCGGTAGGTCAGCGAGCGCGCCATCTCGATGTCGGTCCAGCAGGAGGCGAGGTGCTCGGGCACCGACCCCAGGCGCGCGAGGCTGACCCCGAAGCCCTCCCGGGACTTGGCATGGGCGACGGCCTCGTCCAGCGCGGCCTGGGCCACGCCGACCGCGGCGCCGGCCACGGACACGCGGAACGTCGCGAGGGTGGCGAGGACGAGCCCGAAGCCCTTGCCCGGCTCCCCGATGCGGTTGCCCACCGGAACCTCGACGTTCTCGAGGATGACGTCGCTGAGCACGTGCGGCGCGATGATCTGGTGCGGGTGCTCGATGCGCAGGCCCGGCGCGTCGGCCGGGACCAGTACGAGGGAGTATCCGTCGCCCTCGCGGGCGAGGATGCTGTAGAAGTCCGCGTCGCCGCCGTTGGTGATGAAGGACTTGTGGCCGTCGACGACGAGCTTGCCGTCGCGCTCGACGACCGTGGTGCTGAGGGCCTTGAGATCGGATCCGACGTGCGGCTCGGTCAGGCCGAGCGCGGCCACCGCCTCGAGCCGGGCCACCTTGGGCAGCCACTCCGCCTTGAGTTCCTCGGACCCGCCGACGCTGATGCAGTAGCTGCCGATGCCCTGCATACCGAACATGGAGTCGAGGTGAGCGGACTCGGCGGCGAGGGCCTCGCGCACAATGGTCACCGCGAGGGAGTCGACCTTCTCGAAGCGGCCACCGTAGGCGGCCGGCACGACGACCTCGGTGAGACGGGACGCGGTCAGCCGCTTGCGGACGTCCGGGTCGAAACTGTCCGCCTCGTCGGCACGCGCGGCGACGTCGGCACACTCGGCCGCGAGGTCGCGGGCTTCCCGCTGGAGGTCGAGGTATCGCTGCGGCAGGGCGAACAGGTCCTGCTGGTCGTCACTCACCTTGTACTCCGTTCTGGCGATGCGTCCGCTCACCGGGGCGCCACGGTGCTGTGACTCGGTGCGGTCTCGGCCATTGTCGTGAACTGGATCACTATCCGCTAATCTATGATCACAATAGCAAGGAATTGGGTACCGTCAACCAGGACCAGCGGAGGAATTCGATGACCGATTCAACGACCGGCCGGACCCGCCCGGGATTCGACCCCACGCGCGCGTTCGATCTCACCGACCGCACCGCGATCGTCACCGGCGGCAGCCGGGGCCTCGGCCGCGCCATGGCGTTCGGGCTGGCCCGGGCCGGCTGCAACGTCGTCATCGCCAGCCGTGACCTGGCCTCGTGCCAGGCCACCGCCGACGAGATCACCGAGGAGACGGGCCGCAAGACCCTCGCGCACTCGTTCCACGTCGGCAGGTGGGAGTCGATCGAGGAACTCGTCGACGCGGCCTACGACCACTTCGGGAAGATCGACGTCCTGATCAACAATGCAGGTATGTCCCCGCTGTACGACAGCCTCGACACCGTCAGCGAAACACTGTTCGACAAGGTGGTCGGAGTGAATCTCAAGGGCCCGTTCCGGCTCGCCGCACTCGTGGGAACGCGCATGGCGCAGGGCGACGGCGGATCCATTATCAACATTTCCAGCGCCGGGTCCGTCCACCCGCGGCCCGACATCCTGCCCTACGCCGCCGCCAAGGCCGGACTCAACGCCGTTACCATCGGCATGGCGCACGCGTTCGGACCCACGGTGCGCAGCAACGCGATCATGGCCGGCACCTTCCTCACCGACGTGAGCAACTCCTGGGACATGGAGGCCTTCTCACGGCGGGCGCAGAGCTTCGCCGCCAAGCGCGGCGGACAGCCCGACGAGATCGTCGGCGCGGCGCTGTACCTCGCGAGCGATGCGTCGAGTTTCACCACCGGTTCCATCGTCACCGTCGACGGCGGCCACCCCTGATCCGCCCGGAAGGACAAGACATGACCACCGCCACCACCGCCGTCACCCAGCAGCGCTTCCAGCTCGCCTACGGCGACTGCGACGCCGTCGGCATCTCGTACTTCGCGATCAACTACCCGTGGATGGAACGGACGTACAGCGTCTGGCTGCACTCGTTCGGCCTCGACAGCCACACGATGCTCGACACCCTCGGCGCCTACACCGTGGGCTTGAAGTCCGAGTGCCAGTACCTCACCAGCTGCGAGGTGTTCGACGAACTGACCTGCACGGTGGTCCTCGACCACCTCGGCACCACGTCGTACGCGCTCGGATTCGACTTCGAGCGCGGCGACGAACTCGTCGCCCACGGCAAGATCACGTTCGCCGTGCGCGGTGCGGACGGGAAGAAGGCGCAGATTCCGGAGCGACTGCTCGCCGCCCTCCGCACGCTGGAGCCGCCGAAATCGGCTTGATCACCGTCGTTTCCGGAAACGGGCGTCCACCCTTCAGGGTGGACGCCCGTTCTCGTCGAGAACCCGTTTCACCGAAATCCATTGACATCATTCAAATCGTATTTATAGTTATCAGCACTTAGTGATCCGGATCACTTCCACCTCCGGCCCCAGACCCTCGGCGGAGCGGCACGACCCCGACCGGTGCCTGCCGGCACCGATCCTGCTCGACCCCTCGATTCGACGATCAGGAGATTCCAGAGTGACCGCAGTCGAACCCCGCCCCACCGCCCCCGACATCCTCTCCCCCGAGTTCCTCACCGATCCCTACCCGTTCCACCGCGTACTGCGCGACCACTACCCCGCCCTGCGCCACGAAGCCACGGAGAGCTACCTCATCAGCCGGTACGCCGACTGCGCCGAGGCCTTCCGCAGCCCGAAGTTCTCCAGCCGCAACTACGAATGGCAGCTCGAGCCCATCCACGGGCGCACCATTCTGCAGATGGAAGGTCGCGAGCACTCCACGCACCGCGCGCTGCTCAACCCGTTCTTCCGCGGCAACGGACTCGAGAAGTTCATGCCGGCCATCACGCACAACGCGGCCGACCTGATCGGCGGCATCGTCGCCCGCAACGCCGGCGAGCTGCTCGGCGAGGTGGCCGGACAGGGCGAGGCCGAACTCGTCTCCCAGTTCACCAGCCGGTTCCCCATCAACGTGATGGTCGACATGCTCGGCCTGCCCAAGAGCGATCACGAGCGGTTCCGCACCTGGTACTTCTCGATCATGGCCTACCTCAACAACCTGGCCGGAGACCCCGAGATCAACGCCGCCGCCGAACGCACCCACGTCGAGCTGCGCGAGTACATGCTGCCGATCATCCGCGAACGACGCTCCGGCGACGGCGACGACCTGCTCTCCCGCCTGTGCCGCGCGGAAGTCGACGGTGAGCAGATGTCCGACGAGGAGATCAAGGCCTTCGTCAGCCTGCTCCTCGTCGCCGGTGGTGAGACGACGGACAAGGCCATCGCCAGCATGATCCGCAATCTCATCGACCACCCCGACCAGATGCGGGCCGTCCGCGAGGACCGCAGTCTCGCCGACCGCGTCATCGCCGAGACACTGCGCTATTCCGGACCCGTCCACATGATCATGCGCCAGACCGAGGACGAGGTGCAGATCGAGGACTCGACCATTCCCGCGGGGGCGACGTGCATCATGATGCTCGCGGCCGCCAACCGCGACGAGCGCCACTTCTCGAATCCGGACGAGTTCGACATCTTCCGCACCGATCTCAACGTCGATCGGGCCTTCAGCGGCGCGGCCAACCACGTGCAGTTCATTCTCGGCCGGCACTTCTGCGTGGGTTCGATGCTCGCGAAGACGGAGATGACCATCGCGCTGAACCTCGTGCTCGACACGATGGACTCGATCGAGTACCAGGACGGCTTCGTCCCGCACGAGGAGGGCCTGTACACGCGCAGCATCCCGGAGCTCCGCGTGAAGTTCGAACCGACCGGGAAGCTCGGCTGACATCCCGCCGGATCGCCGGCCGTCCGCGTATGGGATCCGCATGCGCGGACGGCCGGCACTGCCGCGTCGGCAAAAGTCGGCACTGCCGCGTCGGCAAGAGTCGGCACTGCCGCGTCGACGAAAGCCGTTACTGCAGCGTGTAGTCCGTCAGAACCCGTCGGCCCGGCGTGAAGGTGGCCGGGATGCGCTGGTAGCCGGTGTTCACGCCCTGCCGTGGGTAGGGCTGCAGCGCGTCGTAGTCGACCTCGTAGTCCGGCATCCGTTCGAGCACCTGGCTGATCAGCGCGTGCGACATGTACCGGCCGAGATGCGAACCGGCACAGCGGTGCACACCGATACCGAAGGCGGTGTGCCGGTTGGGCCAGCGCTCGATGTCGATCTCGTCGGGCTTGTCGAACAGCTCCGTGTCCCGATTGGCGGAAGCCCAGGACAGCAGCACCCGGTCGCCCTTGCGCATGGGGCAGCCGTGGAACTCGACGTCGTGTGTCACGGTGCGGGCAAGGGCCTGAGTCGGCGAGAAGTACCGCAGGAACTCCTCGATGGCATGATCGAGGAGATCGGGATGGTCGGCCAGGCGCTGCCGCACGTCCTTGTGGCGGCTGAGCCAGACCAGCGAGTTGCTCACCAGGGAGGCCGTGGTGCCGACGCCACCGGAGATGAGCAGGTCGACGATCGCGAACACGTCGTGATCGTTCATCGGGCTGCCGTCGACCTCCTGCTGGACGAGGTAGCTGATGATGTCGTCCTTCGGGGCCGCGCGCCGTTCGGCGATGGTCTGCTCGATGCGGCCGGCGAGGTACGGGAAGTCGACCTCGACCGCGCGGGTGTGCTCGGGGGTACCGGGGATCCCGGCGAGCACCTGGAAGTGGGCGTTGGAATAGCGGCGCCACTCCGAGACGTCGAGGCCGAGCCACTCGACCGTGACGATGGAGGGCACCCCGATGACCGACGTCAGGTCGCACTCGCCGCTCTCGATCACGCTGTCGATGAAGCCCGCGACGTGCCGGTCGATCGTGGGCTTCATCTTCTCGACGGCGGCCGGCGCGCTGACCGGGTTGACGATCCTGCGGTACTTGCGGAACTCCGGCGGATCGAGCTCGATCGGAATGTGATCGTGGTGCGGGGTTTTCGGGATCACCACGGACAGTCCCTCGCCGCCGTACTCGCTGCGCGCCGAGGAGAACGTCTCGTCGTCGCGTGCGGCGTCGAAGACCGAGCTGTAGTCGGAGAGCACCCAGTAGCCGCCGTGGGCGGGAGTCCAGCCGATCTTGACGGTTTCCCGGATCTTCCGGTACGACTCGGCCGGGTCGGCCGAGTGTTCGGGCGAGTTGTGGTCGAAGTGGACGACCGGGCAGCGGGCGGGGCTTTCCATCGTGCGTTCCTTCCGAGTCGGGATTCGGCGGCGAGCCGGGGTTCTAGGTCTTGGCGAGCAGTCCGGCGTCGATGGGCAGCACCACACCGGTCACGTAGCGGGCCTCGTCCGAGGCCAGCCAGACCAGCGCGTTGCTGATGTCGACGGGCTCGACCCAGGGGACGTCGAGCTCGTTGCGCCGACGGCAGTGGTCGACGATGTCCGCCTGCGTGGGCGATTCGAGGTCGGGACGGTAGATCCGGTACATGGCGTCGTTCTCGATCATCTCCGTGCGGACGGTGCCCGGATTGAGGGTGTTGACCCGGATACCGTGTTCGCCCAGTTCGTTGGAGAGGGTGCGCATGAGGCTGACCACCCCGCCCTTGCTGGCGGCGTAGTGCCCCAGATTGCGGCTCGCCCGGATCGCCGCGACGGAGCTGGTGAGCACGATCGCGCCGCCGGTGCCCTGTTCGATCATGCGGGGGACGACGGCCCGCACGGTGCGGAAGACCCCGGTGAGGTTGACGTCGATGACGTTCTGCCACTCCTCGTCACTGAGGTGCCAGGTGGGGGTGAAGCTCACGATGCCGGCGTTGGCGCTGACGATGTCGATGTGCCCGAACTCGTCGACGGCGTCGGAGACGAGCAGGTCGAGGGCCGCCTGGTCGCGCACGTCGACGACCCGGGACAGGCAGCGACGGCCCGCAGCCTCGACGAGCCGGTGGGTCTCGGCGAGGTCGTCGGTGGTGGCAAGCGGATACGCGACCGTGTCGATGTCCTTGCAGGAGTCGAGGATCACGACGTCGGCGCCCTCCTCCGCGAGGCGGACGGCATTCGAACGTCCCTGTCCCCGTGCGGCGCCCGTGACCAGCGCGACCTTCCCGGTTACTCGACCCATTTCCGATCTCCTCTTCTGCTCGAACTGTGACGAAGAGCACCTTAATGCTTATCATCATTATTAGCTAGCGCGCCCACAAGGTCCGAAGATCCCCGGTGGTCGGACACCTACGTCCCGCGCCGGAACACGTTCCGGACCCGCGCGCACAACAGTCAGACGCAACAGCAATTGCTGTCGCGTCTGACCGGGAACTGCGCGGGTGTTCGGCGGGGTCCGCCCGCCGAATGTCACACCGTCGTCGGCTCCCTCAGGACACCGTCGGGTTCGGACGGGGATCCGACCACCCGCGCCGCGGCCCGGCCCGCCCGGTAGCCGAACACCAGTGCCGGACCGAGCGTTCCGCCGGCTCCGCCGTAGACCATCCCGGTGGGGGCCGCCATGACGTTGCCCGCGGCGAACAGCCCGGGGATGACGCGATCGTCGACGTCGAGGACCGCGCCGTCGGCGTCGGTGCGCGGGCCGCCCTTCGTGCCGAGCGTGCTGCTGTGGATCTGCACCGCGTGGAAGGGCGCCCGCGCGACAGGCCCCAGGGTGGATTCCACGCCCGGGTACTTGTTCTTGTCACCGACGAAGCCGTCGTACACGCTCTCGCCGCGGTGGTATTCGCTGTCGTGACCCCGTCGCACGTCCTCGTTCCAGTGGGCCACCGTCGACTCGAGCGCGGCCGCGGGGACCTCGATCTGCCGCGCGAGATCGGCGAGGGTGTCCGCACGCACCACCCACTCCGGTGCTTCCGTACCCGGCGCAGCCCCGAACGCTCCGTACTTCTCGACATGGTCGGCGTCGAAGATCAGCCAGCAGGGCTGGTTCGGGTAGTCGAAGTCGTGTGCGTCGAGATGATGGAACGCACCGCCGAGGGCGTTGTAATTGGTTGCCTCGTTGGTGAACCGGCGTCCGTGCCGGTTCACCATGATCGAATGCGGCGCAGTCCGTTCCCGGTGTACGAGCTGGACCGCCTGTGCGCCGTTCGCCCGCTGCCCGGGCAGCACCGCGACCGGCGCCCACCATGCCTCGCGCATGTTGCCGAGCTGCGCGCCGACACGCATCGCCATGCGCAGACCGTCCCCCGTGCTCGTGGGGACCGTGGCCGGGTGCGCCAGCGGCCCCCGCAGGAAGTCGCGCCGCAAGCGCTCGTCCCATTCGAAGCCGCCGGTGGCAAGGACGACGCCGTGCTCGGCGCGCACGTCGTGCGGGCCGCCCCGCCCCTCGAACCGAACACCCGTGACGCGGCCGGACTCGTCCTGGATCAGCCGCACGCCGCGCTCGCCGGTGTGCACCGCCACGCCCTCGTCGAGACAACCCTGGAGCAGTGCCGCGACCATGCCACGGCCGAGGCCCTCCACGTGATCGCGCTCGCGCTGCTCCTGCACGTCGGACGGAAGGTGGCCGGTGCCACCGCCGATGGGGGTCTCCGTGACCGTCATACGCCGCGGGACCCCGACGAGCTTGTCCTCCCACCGCCCGAGGTCGATGAAGCTGAACAACTCCGGTTCGAGCGAGCGTCCGCCGTGCGGCATGCCACCCGGCCGCTCGGGGTGGTAGTCGGGGTACCCGGCGACGAGGCGCATCTTCAGCGGGGTGGTGTCGAGCCACTCCAGTAGTTCGGGAACCGTGTCGACGAACGCCTCGGCGAGTTCGGGCAGGATCATCCCGTGCGACAACGACTCGAGGTAGGCGAGGGCCCCCTCACGCGAGTCGGCGATTCCCGCCTCCCGCGCGTACCGGTTGTTCGGCAGCCACGCCACGGCGCTCGACAAGCACGTGGTGCCGCCGAGCAGTTCGCCCTTCTCGAACACGCCCACCCGGGCGCCGCTCCGGGCAGCCGACAGCGCGGCGCACAGTCCGGCGGCGCCGCTGCCGAGCACGACGACGTCGTACTCGGCCGTTTCTTCGTTGTGTTGCATCGCAATCCCTCTCTCGGGTGGTTCAGTCGACGACGGCGGACGGACTCGGTCGACGCCGTCCGTCCTGCGTGGTGGGACGCGAGGGCTCGGGTGCTGTCGCAGCGGTGAGAACCGTCCCGTAGTCGGTGGTCGGTGTCGCGTACCGGACCTCGAGCCGGCGTTCACCGAAGTACCAGCGGCCGTCCTGCCGGACGTAGCGGTCGTGGTACCGGAGGGCGAGGATGCTCTGCACGCCCGCCCGGGCGAACTCGACGTGGCAGGGCACGATGCCGCGTGCCGTGTCCTCGCCGGTGAAATCCACCGTGCCGGGGTGCGGGGTGTGCACGCTGACGCCGTCGTAGCCGTCGAGCGCGGTCCGCACGTAGGCGACGATCGCGTCCCGTCCGCGCAGCGTCTCGGTCAGACCGCAGAATGCTGCCTCGGGCGTGTACAGGGCGGCCAGCGTCGCCATGTCGTGGTCGTCGACGGCCAGGGCGTACCGTGTGGCCAGTTCGCGGATCTCGAGGACGTCCGCCGTCCGTCGCGGGTGGCGGTCCCGGGTATCGCGCATGTCGAATCCTCCCGTCGCTGAGGGCATGTCGGGGCCCGGCACTACTTCACCAACGCGCCGGCGTCGATCGGCATCGTGATGCCGGTGACGTAGCGGGACTGGGATCCGGCGAGGAACAGGACGGCGTTGCTGACGTCGTCGGGCTGCACGAACGGGACGTCGAGGGCGTGCATGCCGTGCAGCAGGGGTTCGACCTGCTCGCGGGTGGGCTGTGCCTCGTCCGGCAGGAACAGCTTGTAGATCGCGTCGTTGAGCAGCATCCGGGTCTCCACGTTGGTCGGCAGGACCGCGTTGACGCGGATGCCCTCGGACCCGAGTTCGTTGGCGAGGCTGCGCATCACGCCCAGCACGCCGTGCTTGGCAGCGGCATAGTGGGCGTTGTTCGGCAGCCCCTTGAGTCCCGCGATGGAACTGATCAGCACGATGCTGCCGCCGCGGCCGCCCGCCCGCAGGTGCGGGACGGAGGCCTTCACCGTGTTCCACACGCCGGTGAGGTTGATGTCGATCATGTCGCGCCAGATGTCGTCGGTGAGATCCTCGACCGGATAGCTGCCGGCGATCCCCGCGTTGGCGACGACGACGTCGAGGCGGCCGAACCGTTCGACGCCCGCCGCCACGGCCTTTGCGACCGCTGCCGAATCCCGCACGTCCGCTTCGGCGGCGACGATCTGCCTCCCCTCGGCCTGCACCAGCCGGACCGTCTCGTCGAGGTCCGCCCGGGTGGCCATGTCGTACGGGGCACCCTGCACCGGCGCGCACAGGTCGAGTGCGATGATGTCGGCGCCCTCCCGGGCGAGGCGCACCGCGTGGTTGCGTCCCTGCCCTCTCGCCGCACCGGTGACGAATGCAACCATGCCGTCGAATCCCACGGTGTAAGCCTTTCGGTGTTCGGTTCGCGTCCCGGACGGGGTGGCCGTGACGTACCGGCGTCGATCGCCGGTGGCGCACTGCGCCGGGAACTGCGCGAAGACAGCAGCGGAGAAAATCTGTGCATATGATTATGCTCACACCACACCCCGGTGAGTCAACGGCAGAACCCGGGAATTGTGCCGGGCGGAGCGACCGTTCCGGCCGACGGACACGCGCCGTACGGCCGTCGTTCAGTGG
Source organism: Rhodococcus sp. P14 (assembly GCF_000256505.1). Lineage (NCBI taxonomy): Bacteria > Bacillati > Actinomycetota > Actinomycetes > Mycobacteriales > Nocardiaceae > Rhodococcus > Rhodococcus sp. P14. The sequence goes on from NZ_AJFC01000158.1 coordinate 15,998, forward strand.
GGATTTCGCACATCGCCCGCAGCACGGGCTCCGCGGCGCCGGCCCGGCGTGAAGCGCGCGGGGATGCGCTTCCACCCCGGATTGACCGCCTGATGCGGGAACGGCACGACCTCGTCGTGCAGGATCTCGTAATCCGGCATGCGGCTCAGGATCTGACCGAGCAGCTCGAGCGACAGGGCACGGGCGATGTGTGCGCCCGCGCATCGGTGCACACCCATCCCGAACGCCGTGTGCCGGTTCGGCCACCGCTCGATGTCCACGGTGTCCGGGTCCTCGAACGCCTTCGGGTCGCGATTCGCCGACGCCCAGCCGAGGAGCACGCGGTCGCCCGTGCGGAAGTCGTGCCCGCGGAACTCCACGTCCCGGGTGACGGTGCGGGCCAGCGCCTGTGTGGGCGAGAAGACCCGCAGGAATTCCTCGATCGCGCGCGGCAGCTTCTCCGGATGCGCGGCCAGGGTGCGGCGCAGGTCGTGGTGACGGTCGAGGTACATGAGCGTCTGGCTGACGAGGGAGGCGGTGGTGCCCACGCCGCCGGAGACGAGCAGTTCGGCGATGGCGAAGACCTCGTCGTCCGTGACCGGCCGGCCGTCCACCTCCGAGCCCACGAGACGACTGAGCACGTCCTCCCGCGGAGACGTGCGCCGCTCGGCGATCGCGGCACGCAATTGTTCCTCCATCCAAGGGAACTCGACGGCGATCGCGTGCTCGAACTCCGGCGTTCCGGGTCGGTCGGACAGCGCGGCGTGATGCGCGTGCGCGTACCGTTCCCAGTCCTCGGGAGGCAGACCGAGCCAGTCGATCGTCACCACCGCGGGAACACCGATGACCGTCGCGAAGTCGCACTCGCCGTCCTCGATCACCTCGTCGAGGAACCGCGTCGTGT
>NZ_AJFC01000159.1:0-33595 GCF_000256505.1 Rhodococcus sp. P14
CGCAGGTGCTCGACCGCTGCCGGGGCGGTGAGCGGGTTGATCAGCTTGCGGTACTTCCGATGTTCCGGAGGGTCGAGTTCGACGGGGATGTGGTGGTTCACCGGCGTCTTGGGGATGACGGTGGCCAGGCCCTCGCCACCGTAGGGGCACCGCGCGGACGAGAAGACCTGGTCCTCGCGGGCGGCCTCGAAGACGCCCTCGTAGTCGGTGAGTACCCAGAAGCCCCCGTGCCGGGTGGACCGGATCACCGGTCCCGCTTCCCGCAACCGCCGGTAGGAGCCGACCGTGTCCTCGGCGTGCGACGCCGAATTGTGGTCGAAGTCGACCACGGGACAATGTCGTTCGGCGCTTCGGTCGTCGACCGTCATCGGGGCGCTCCTGTCGGGCCGGGGTACGGGATCTCCGAGTGGTCCACCACGGCGCGGGCGTCGACCGGCACGATCTCCCGCATGCCGGGAACGATGTCCCGGCCGAGATCGTCGAGGTACGCGACGACGTCGTCGGCCGTCATGTCGGGCCACTGGGCCCGGACGATCACCGGGTCGACGGGCACCTGCGCCGCGAGGGTGCGCAACTGGTCGAGGCAGTCGTCGGCGGTACCGATGATCGCCTCCTTCGCGGCGACCTGCCGGAACCTGTCGGTGAGGGCGGTGGCATCGCGCGTGGCCAGTTCGCGCTGGGCGTAGGCCAGGAGGCGGTCCCGTGCCATGAATTCGAAGCGCCGGAACGCGTCTTCGGTGGTGGCGCCGGGAACGATCTCGCGGCGCAGCGGATGCCGCGCGACCGGCGGTCGCCCGTGCCTGCGCCGGGCCGCCGCGTACACGCCGAACATGCGATGCATGTCCTCGGTCGGTGTCTCCGGTGTCACCGGCCACGCGTCCCCCAGCCGTGCGGACCGCCGGACACCCGAATCCCGCAGCGCACCGATCCAGATCGGCGGATGCGGGTCCTGCCAGGGGCGGATGTGGGTCTTCACGCCGTCGAGACGCCAGAACCTGCCGTGGAAGTCGACCTCGTCCTGCGTCCACATCATCCGCACGATCTGCAGCGCCTCGTCCATCATCGCGAACCGCTGATCGAAGTCGACACCGAAGGCGGTGAACTCCTCACGCCGGTACCCCGCGCCGGCACCGACGATGAGATTGCCGCGGGTGAGGATGTCGAGGGTGGCGAGTTCCTCGGCGAGTGCGACCGGATGGAACAGCGGCACCTGCACCACCATCGTCCCGATCTTCACGCCGGGGTCCAGTTCGGCCGCGATCCGGGCGAGCGTGGGGATCGGCTGCAGCCAGCGCAGATTGCCGTAGATGTAGTGGTGGCCCATCACGATGTAGCGCACACCGTTGCGTTGCGCCGCCTCGACCTGTCGCAGCAGTCCGTCGAGGTGTTCGCGCGGCGACAGCGTGGTGTGCACGTCGCCGAGGATCACACCCAGGTCCATGTCTTCCTCGCTTCCGCAGGCGGCTCGAGGAGCCAGTGCCGCAGCTTCGCCTTGGCGACCTTGTTCAGGGTGGCGCGCGGGAACTCCGGCACCAGATGGATCTGACGTGGCCGTTTGAAGTCGGACAGCAGTTCGGCACACACCCGGTCGATCTCGGCGGGCAGGTCGCCGGGCGCGGCGCCGTCCGCGATCACGAACGCGACCGGGACGTCGCCGAGCATGCGGTCGGGTTTCGCCACGACGGCGACCTCCCGGACCCCCGGCACGGTGGCGACCACGCGTTCGACCTCGGCGGCGGCGACGTTCTCCCCACCGACCTTGAGCATGTCCTTGGATCGCTCGACGAACCAGTACTGACCGGACCGGTCCTGGCGCACCCGGTCGCCGGTGCGGAACCATCCGTCGGCGGTGAAGGCCGCGCGCGTGGCGTCGTCGTCGTGGAGATAGCCGGCGAACAGGGACACCCCCGGCGTACCCCGCACCCACAGCTCCCCCACCGTGCCCGGCTCCACGGGACGACCGTCGGCGCCGACGACGGCGACGGCGTACTCGGGTGCCGCACGTCCCATCGTCCCGTCGGGGTCGGGATGGGCCAGTTCGCTGACGACGGGGTGCGAGACGGTTTCCGTCATGCCGAACCAGCCCGTCGTGCGGATCCTGCCGCTCACCGGCCGCTGGGCCGCGCTGCCCGACCAGTGCCGGTAGGTGTGGTCGGGCGGGACCGGCGCGCCGGCCAGGGCGCGGAGCATGAACGACACCACCGACGCCCACGTGCACCGGTGCCGGAGCGAGACGTCCCAGAAGCGGGACGCGGAGAACTTCGGCGTCAGCACCGCGGTGGCGCCGACCCACAGCAGTCCCAGGAAGGAGTACCCCAGGGCGTTGGTGTGGAACAGCGGCAGGGTGATCAGCCCGACGTCGGTCCCACGCAGACCGGCGTGCGCGGAATTGACCTGGGCGGCCCACAGGCAGTTGGCGTGCGTCCAGACCACGGCCTTCGGTCGCGCCGTCGTCCCGGAGGTGTACTGGATGCTCGCGGGCGCGAGCGGATCGACGGACACCGGTGCCGGCGCCACGCCGGTTCCGCTCAGCTCGCCCAGAGCGCAGGTCGTTCCGGTCGGCGCCGGGGACGCCACGGGCGGGACGACGAGGCTGTCGGTGCCGCCGGACGCGGCGATCCACTCGAGCCCGGGCATGGCGTCCCGAGCGATCTCCGCCAGACCGGTTCCGGCCAGCGCGGCGCGAGGCGCACAGTGCCGGTCGTAGTAGGCGAGTTCGTCGGCGCTGCTGCGGGTGTTGAGACACACCGCGACCGCGCCGGCCGACACGATCGCTGCCCATCCGACGAGGAAGTCGGGGCAGTTGTCCATCAGCAGCACCACACGGTCGCCGGGTGCGATGCCGCGGGCCTGCAGTCCAGCCGCGAGCCGATCGACTGCGGCGCCGAATTCCGCGTAGGTCCAGCGCTGTGCCCCGGCGCCGGTATGCGGCTCCCAGACGAGGAAGGTCTTGTCCGGCCGGTCGGTGCGCCACCGGTCGAGCAGCCACGGCACCGTGCGGTCGCCGGTGTACGCACCGAGCGCGCGATCCGTCGCCGGGCGGTCGAGGATCGGGTATGCGAGAGCCCGCGGGGGCGTCGGGGCTTCGGACGTCATGCCGGCACCTGCCAGTTCAGGTGCTTGACGCGGAAGAACTCGAGGAATCCGTCCTCACCCATCTCGACGCCGGTACCGCTGCGCTTCGATCCGCCCCACGGCACGTCGGCCCGCATCGGGCCGCCGCCGTTGATCGCGACGGTGCCGGTGTCGAGGCGCTGAGCCACGGCCACCGCCTCCGCGTGATCACCGAAGACGCTCGCGTTGAGCCCGTACGGTGAGTCGTTGGCGATGGCCACGGCCTCGTCGACGTCCCGGTACGGCAGGACCACCGCGACGGGGGCGAACAATTCCTCCCGGGAGATCTCGGCGGAATTGTCCACGCCCGTCACCAGAGTGGGCGGCAGGAACCAGCCCTTGCCCACCGGTCGCTCGCCACTGACCGCGACGCGGCCGCCGGCGGCGACGGTGCGGTCGAGGCAGCCGAGCACGCGGGCGAGATGCTCGGCGGAGATCAGCGGACCCACCTCGGTGCGCTCGTCCCACGGGTCGCCGGTCGGCACGTTCTCCTCGATGAAACCGGCGGCCAGATCCAGGAATTCGTCGATCCGGTCGTGTGGTACGAGGATCCGGGTGGTGGCACCGCAGCCCTGGCCCGCGTTGCGGCAGAACCGCAGGATCGACGGCCCCACGGCGGCGGACAGGTCCGCCGACGGGAGCAGGATGTTGGGGGACTTGCCGCCGAGCTCGAGGACGACCTTCTTGTGCGTGGCCGCGGCCTGTGCCATCACGGTCGCGCCGACGGCGGAGGATCCGGTGAAGCTCACCATGTCGACGCCGGGGTGGGTGGTGAGCACTTCGCCCACGTCCGCCCCGCCCGGCACCAGATTCAGCACACCCGGCGGCAGGCCGGCCTCGGCGGCGAGATGCATGAAGGCCAGCGCGGACAGCGTGCCCCGCGGCGAGGGCAGCAGCACGACGCTGCAGCCGGCGGCGAGCGCGGGTGCCACCTTCCACGAGATCATGTTCAGCGGGTAGTTGTACGGGACGATCGCCGACACCACCCCGATCGGTTCGCGCAGCAGCAGGCTTTCGGACGACACCGCTCCGCGGATGCCGGGCAGCCGCTCCTGGTAACCGCCGCGGGGACCGCGCAGCGCCGCGTCGGCGAACCACCGGAAGTTGATCGCCGGTTGCGCGACCTGCAGGGTGCGGGCCAGACCGACGGGTGATCCGACCTCCCGCACGACCAGGCCGGTGAGCTGATCGGCGTGCTCGTCGATCAGCTCGGCCAGCCGCCGCAGGACCTCGGCGCGCTGGTCCGGGGACGCGGCCCGCCATTCCCCGGCGTCGAAGCTGCGCCGGGCGGCCGTGACCGCGCTTTCGGTCTGTTCCCGGTCGGCGCCGGTCCACCGGGCCAGCGCCTCCTCGGTGGCGGGATCGATCGACTCGAACGTCTCACCCCGCCCGCTCTCCCATCCGCCACCGACGTGCACGGACGGACCCTGGGCCACCCGCGCGAACAGATCGTCGATCATCACTTCTCCTCGCGTCCGGGTACGTCGATGTCGAGAATCAGGGACTGGTAGGACTTTCCGTGCGGATCCACCCGAAGGGACTTGGAGACGCCGCCCGCGAGCGCGCGGGTGAGGACGAAGTTCAGGCAGCAGTTCACCGGGATCTCGTAGCGGATCACCTCGCCCTGGACGAGATCGCCGAAGGCTTTCGCGACGACGTCCTCGGTGAGCACCGACCGGAGCCACTCGTAGTCGGCGTCGTCGTGCGGGAACACACAGATGTTGCTGGTGTCGCCCTTGTCGCCGGAGCGGCTGTACGCGACGTCACGAAGTTTCATGCGGTAGTCACCTCCACGGAGAGGGGGACATCGCTGCGGGGCAGCAGGGCGGGGGTCACGACGACGGCGGGGACGACCGAGGTGACCACACCACCCCCGCCCGCGGGACCGAAGTACAGGTATTCGACCTCGTACGCGGCGGCCTTGGCGACGTCGGGGTCGAGCGCACGGGCCGCGAGCCGCAGCCGGACCTCGGCCGGCTCGCCGCCGGCGATGCGATCACCGAACAGGGTGTCGACGCCGTGCAGTTCGATCCGCAGTTCGTCGATCTGCGCCCGGATCGGTTCGAGGCGCCGGCGCACGATCTCCTCGGCGCGCCGGGCGCGGTCGACGCAGCCCGGACCGCCGTAGGAGATCTCGGCGACGGCCTTGTAGCCGAGGTCGACGCCGACGAGCACCTTGAGGGTGTCGGGGCGGGCGGAGCCGCGGGCGCCGGACAGGCGCACCCGGTCGGGCCCGGCCTGTTCGATCCGGACGTCGCTGAAGTCGGCGGTCACGTCGGGCGTGAGATAGCGAGCGGGATCGTGGATCTCGTAGTAGAGCTGGGTGCGGGTGGTGCGCAGGTCGACGGCGCCGCCGGTGCCGTCGAGCTTGGTGACGATCAGCTCGTCGTCGTCGATCTCGGCGAGGGGGAAGCTCAGGTTGTGGGGGTCGGGGACGACCCGGTAGGGCGGGTCCTCGAAGTTGCCGCCGGTGCTGTGGACGCCGCACTCGAGCAGGTGCCCGGCGAGGGTCGCGGTGCCGACGCGGTCCCAGTCGTCGAGCGACCATCCCAGCTCGTGGCAGATCGGCCCGACGAACAGGGACGGGTCGGCGATCCGACCGCCGAGCACGATCTGGGCGTCCTGCTGGAGGCAGTCGACGATGGGGTCGGCCCCGATGTAGGCGTTGGCGGAGACGATCCGGTCGGCGACGGCCCGGGTGGTGGTGCCGAGTTCGGGGAGCGCGACGTCGGCTTCCGTGACGGCCGCCCGCACGTCGTCGCCGCGGATGATGCCGATCCGGGTTCCCCCGAGCCCCAGGGCGCGGAGGTTCTCGGCGAATTCGGCTGCGGCGGCGTCGGGATTGGCGGCACCGAAGTTGCCGACGACGCGGCCTCCCGATGCGAGGAATCGGCGCAGGATCGGCACCAGGGCGGAGATGCGCTCGTCCTGGCCGGTCGACGGATCGCGCAGGCGGCGGATCTGGGCCAGCGCCATCGTGCGTTCGGCCAGGCAGTCGAAACCCATGTACTGCACCCGGCCGCTGTCGGCCATGGCGGCCGCCGTCTCGAGGCGGTCGTTGGCGTAGGCCGACCCCGAACCGATACTCAGATGCACTGCTACCTCGTCTCGTCGCGTGCGTCGGCGAACCACGGAAATGTGCGCACGACCGGAATCCGCGCACGTCGTGTCGTGGGCGGATTCCGGTTCACCGCATCGATTCTCGGACTGCGGCCCGTGCGACTGTCAGGACTTGCCGATCACGCCCGCCTCGGCGAGCGCCGTAAGCTGGTCCCCGGTGAGCCCCAGCCGGTCCGAGAGCACCTCGGCGGTGTGCTCGCCGATGGTGGGCACCCCGTCGTAGTCGGGGCCGTCGTAGCTGCCGAGGTGCAGCACCGGTCCCGGCATCAGCACGCCCTTCATGATCTCGTTGCCCGTGATCTCGACGAGGGTGCGTTCCTGGAAGTGCGGGTCGGCGACGACGTCCGCGGCATCGTTCACCGGCGCGCTGACGACCTCGAACTTCTCCAGGGTCTCGAGCACGCTCGCCCGCGGCATCGAGCCGACCCATTGCTTCACCATCGCCTGCACCTCGTCGTTGTGCTCGAGACGCGCGGCATTGGTGGCGTAGCGGGGATCCTCGATGATCTCGGGCCGTCCCATCGCGGCGAACAGACGCTTGGCGATGCCCTGATTGGACGCCGCGATGGACAGGAAGCGCCCGTCCTGGGCCTCGTAGATGCCGCGCGGCGACGCCGCGCCGGTGGCGTTGCCGATGCGCTGCTGGATCTCCCCGAGCGCGGTGTAGCGCAGGAACATGTCGCCGATGATGAACATCAGCGGCTCGTACAGCGCGACGTCCACGACGTCGCCCTGCCCGGTGCGCTCCCGCTTGTACAGCGACATCGCCACGCCCATCGCGGCGGACAGCCCGGCGATGGAATCGGCGAACCCGAACGGCGGGGAGGTCGGCGGCGAGTCCGGCCAGCCGTTGACGTGGGCGAAACCGCTGGCCGTCTCGGCGACGGTGCCGAAGCCCGGCAGGCTCCGATTGGGCCCGGTCTGCCCGAACCCGGACACCCGGGCCAGCACCAATCCCGGGTTGTCCGCGCTCAGCACGTCGTAGCCCAGGCCCCACTCCTCGAGCCGGCCGGGACGGAACGACTCGACGACGACGTCGACCTCGGCCGCGAGCCGGCGCACCAGGTCACGCCCCTCCGGCGAACGCAGGTCGATGCCGAGGGACTTCTTCCCGGCGTTGAGCCGGGAGAAGCCCAGCGACAGCCCCTCCTTCTGCGGAACCCACTGGCGCGCGAAGTCGCCGGTCGTCGGATCCTCGACCTTGACCACCTCGGCACCGAAGTCGCGGAGCATGCGCCCCGCGGTGGGGGCGGCATACATGGTGCCCAGTTCGAGCACCTTGACGCCCGCGAGCGGGCCCGCAGCGGATGCGTTCATCGTCGTCTCTCCTAGCTTTGTCGTCCGATTCGGCCCGGCCGAATGCGATGGTGCCGAATCCCTTGCCGGCGAATCAGATCCGCCACTGGATGTGCTTGACCTCGAGGTACTCGCGCATCCCCCACTCGCCGAGTTCACGGCCGACGCCCGAGCGCCCGTAGCCGCCGAACGGCGCGTCCGGACGCATGGCGCCACCGCCGTTGATCCACACCGTTCCGGCCCGGATCTTCTCGGCCACGCGGCGCGCCTCGACCGGGTCGTCGCACCAGACGTTCGCGGCGAGACCGAAGGGGGTGTCGTTGGCGAGGCGGATGGCTTCCTCGGTGTCCTTGAACGGCAGGATCACCGCGACGGGGCCGAAGATCTCCTCCTGCACCGCACGCGCGTTGTGCGGAAGGTTGCCGAGCAGAACCGGATTGACGAACCAGCCCTTCTCCGGCACCGGCTTGGTCACCTCGAGCAGCTTCCTGCCGCCCTCGGCCGCCGCACTGTCGATGAAGCCCTGCACGCGGTTCTGGTGGTCGGGCCGGATCATCGGGCCGATGTTCGTCGCACGGTCCCAGGGATCGCCGACGACCATCTGGTCGAATGCCGACGCGCCGGCCTCGAGGAACTCGTCGTAGACCGAGTCGTGCACCAGCAGCCGGGCGAGGGCCGCGCAGCCCTGCCCGCCGTTGCGGGACCAGCGCAGGTGCATCTCGACGGCGATCTTCTGCACGTCCACACCGGGCAGCACGATGTTCGGCGACTTGCCGCCGAGCTCGAGGGTCACCCCGGCCAGGTTCGCGGCGGCCTGCTCCATGATCTTCGCGCCCACACCGTCGGATCCGGTGAAGGACACCCGGTCCACGCCGGGATGCGAGGACAGCCGCTGCCCGACGTCGGCGCCGCCGATGACGACGTTCATCACGCCCGGCGGCAGGCCGGCCTCGCGGATCAGATCGCCCAGGAAGAGGGTGGTCAGCGGGGTGCGCGGGGACGGCAGCAGCACCACGGTGCAGCCGGCGGCGAGCGCGGCGCCGAACTTGAAGATGGCCAGGTTCAGCGGGTAGTTGTAGCCGGTGATCGCCGCGACGACACCCACCGGCTCGTACACGACGTCGCTCATCGTCGGCACCGGCTTGTCGTACTCGCCGAGGTGGACGGTGCGGTCGGTCTTCGCCGCTTCGGCCGCCCACCGGAGGTGCTCGTCGACGGCCATCTTGACCTGCAGGTACTCGGCGAGCGAGACCGGGGTACCGACCTCGTTGACGATCGAGGGCAGCAGCCGGTCGGCGGCCTTCTCGAGCACGTCGGCGAAGCGGTGGATGTGGCGGGAGCGTTCCTCGCCGCTCAGGGCCGACCAGGCCGGGAAGGCGGCGCGGGCCGCGGCGACGGCGTCGTCGACCTGGTCGGTGGAGGCGCCGCCGACGGTGGCGATGACCTCTTCGGTGGCCGGGTTGTAGACGTCCCACGTGTCACCGGCCGGCTCGACCTCCCGGTCGCCGATCAGCAGGGTCCGGGTCTCGGGAACCCAGTCCTTCAAGGGGAATTCGGTTTCGGGCGCTGCAGTCATCTCAGGCACCTTCCTCGGTGGTGGGGCGCTTGGCCATCAGGCCGACGCGCTCGAGCAGGCAGACCAGTTCGTCGCGCTGGTTGAAGCCGCGGTGTTCGAACCACACGATGCCGCTGTCGGTGCGGCTCTCGGATTCACGCTTCTTCAGGATGGTGGTCTCCGCACGCAGGGTGTCGCCGTGGAAGACCGGATTCGGGAACTTGACCTTGTCGTAGCCGAGGTTCCCGAGGGTGGTCCCCATGGTCAGCTCGGGAACGTGGAACGCACCGATCAGCGCGACGGTGAACAGGCTGTTCACCACCCGCTGCTTGTGGATCGTCGTCTTGCAGAATTCCTCGTCGAGGTGCAGCGGCTGGATGTTCATCGTCAGCGAGGTGAACATCACGTTGTCCATCTCGGTGACGGTGCGGGTCATCGAGTGCTTGTAGTGCTTCCCGACCTCGAACTCCTCGAAGTACAGACCGCGCATCACCGTTCACCTCTCCGTAGGATCGCCTCGGCTCGCTCGAGCCATTGAATTGCCTTGTCGTAGTGGGCCTTGTCGATGTGCAGGCCGCGATACCGCAGCGCACCGACGCCCTCCGCCTCCGCCTTCTCGTAGGCCTCGGCGAGCCCGCGGTAGAACTCGAGGTCCTGCTCCGACGGGCTGAACACGTCGTTGACGGTGGCCACGTGGGAGGGGTGGATCGCAATCATCCCGCGGAACCCGAGCCGGCGGCCGCGCACCGCGAAGTCGCGAAGCCCGTCCAGGTTCTCGAGATCCTCCCACAGACCGGTCAGGGCGTGGATGCCGGCCTCCCGGCAGGCGAGCAGCACCCGGCTGCGCAGGTAGAGCGTCTCCTGCCCCTCCGGGGTCCACTCGTAGCCGACCTCGCGGGCGATGTCGGCGTGCTCGGCGGACGGACCGATCATCGCACCGACGCGCGGCGATGCGGTGGCCACCTCGAGGCAGTTGTGGATGGCGCGCACCGTCTCGACCGGGACGATGTACTCGAGCCCGTCGACGCCGTTTCGCATCTCGAAGTGGTCGAGCAGGGCGTCGTAGCGCAGGACGTCGGTGGCCTGCTCGATCTTCGGGGCGAAGATTCCGGTCAGCCCGGGCACCACGACCGCCTCGAGATCGGCGCCGGTCAGCCGGGTCGCGAGCGGGTTGACCCGCACGAACAACCCGACTTCCCGGTTCGTTTCACGCACGCGGGCGATGGATTCGGCCACGGTCGCGCGGGCCGCCGCCTTCTCCGCGGCGGGCACCGAATCCTCGAGGTCGAGCACCACGCAGTCGGCGCCGGCGGCGATCGCCTTGTCCACCCACTTCGGGCGGTGCCCCGGGACGAACAGGATCGAACGATACGGCTGCACGTCGCCCTCCTAGTAGCTTCGCGGCAGGCCCAGCACGTGCTCGGCCGTGTAGTTGAGGACCATCTCCTGGCTGATCGGCGCGATCCGCATGAGGCGGGCCTCGCGGAAGTACCGCTCGACGTGGAACTCCTTGCCGTACCCGAAGCCGCCGTGGGTCTGCAGAGCCACGTCCGCGGCGTAGAAGCCGGCCTCGGCGCACAGGAACTTCGCCGCGTTCGCCTCGCGGCCGCACGGCAGTCCCTGATCGACCATCCACGTCGCCTTGTCCAGGACCGCCTCGGCGGCGTCGAGCCGGATGCGCGCCTCGGCGAGCTGGAACGCGATGCCCTGATTCTGCCCGATGGGACGGCCGAAGACCTCGCGCTGCTTGGCGTAGTCGACGCCGCGGCGCAGCGCCGCCTCACCGATGCCGAGCGCGGCGTTCGCGGAGATGACCCGCTCGGCGTTGAGGCCGCCGAGGATCGTGCGGAAGCCGTGCCCGACCTCGCCGACGACGTCCTCGTCGGCGACGAACAGCTCGTCGATGAACAGTTCGTTGGTGTCGACGGCGTTGCGGCCCATCTTGGGGATCGGCCGGATCTGCACCTTGCTGCGGTCCATCTCGGCGAACATCAGCGTCATGCCGGCGGTGCGCTTGGCGTTCTCGTCGCGGGGGCTGGTGCGGCACAGCAGGAGCATGCGCTCGGCCTCCTGCGCCTTGGTGATCCACACCTTCTTGCCGGACACCAGCCAGCCGCCGTCGACCTTCTTGGCGAAGGTGCGGATGTTGGTGGTGTCCGTGCCGGCGTCCGGCTCGGTGACGGCGAACGACGTGTGCAGCTCACCGGTGACGACGCGCGGCAGGTACTTGCGCTTCATCTCCTCGGAACCGTGGTGGATGATCGGCTCGAACCCGAAGATGCCGATGTGTACCGCGCTGCACCCGCCCATGCCGGCGCCGGACGCGGCGATCTCCCGCTCGACGATCGCGGCCTCGGTGACGCCGAGACCGCCGCCGCCGTACTCCTCCGGGACGGTCAGACCCATCCAGCCGCCCTCGGCCATGGCGTTGTAGAACTCCCACGGGAACTCGTGGGACTCGTCGTGCTCGGCCCAGTACTCGTCGGGGAACCGCTTGCACAGATCGCGGATCCCCCGCCGGATCTCCTCGTGCGTCTCGTTCTTGCTGTAGTCCATCTCGGTTGCCTTTCCTGCCGTCAGACCGCAGGAACCGCGGTGCGGTCGCTGTCGGAGACCGCGGTGCGGTCGTAGGTGTCGGGGGTGATGCCCTCCTCGCGCAGGACCGCCTTGCGGACCTTCTCCGACGGCGTCTTCGGCAGTTCGCCGACGAATCGAAGGTAGCGCGGGATCGCGAAGGCCGGAATCCGGCCGTCGCACCAGGCCAGGATCTCCTCCGGGCCGACGTCACCGGTGCCCACCACCGTCGCGAGGACCTCGTCCTCACCGCCCTCGACGTCGGCGGGGACACCGATCACCGCACACTCGACGACGGCCGGGTGACCGAGGACCGCCTGCTCGATCTCGTAGGAGCTGATGTTCTCGCCCCGCCGGCGCAACGCGTCCTTGTAGCGGTCGACGAAGTAGAACCAGCCGTCCTCGTCCTTCTTGAGGGCGTCGCCGGTGTGGAACCACAGGTTGCGCCACGCCTCGAGCGTCTTCTCCGGCATGTTGTAGTACCCCATGCTGCACGTCCACGGCTGCACCGGACGCACGACCAGCTCGCCGACCTGCCCGACCTCGACCTCGCGGTCCGTCTCCGGATCGACCAGGCGGATGTCGAACCACTCCGAGGCGGCGAGTCCCGCCGCGCCGGGCGGGCGGGGCACCCCGTAGGGCGCGACGATCGGTGCGCAGGTCTCCGTCAGCCCGAACGCGTCGACGAACGCCTCGATGCCGTAGCGCTTCTTGAACTCGTCGACGATCGAGGACGCCGTGGGCGCCGCGTACACGCAGCGCAGGCGGTTGTCCAGGTCGTTCTCGCGCGGCGGCTGCTTCCACGCGAAGTCCATCATGACCCCGACGAAGTTGGTGACGGTGACGTCGTCGTCGCGCACGTGGTCGATCCAGCGGCTCGCGCTGAACTTCGGTCGCACCACGGCCCGCGCGCCGGCCACCAGTGCGGGATAGACCGCCATGAACTGGGCGTTGCCGTGGAACAGCGGGGTGGTGGTGAGGTAGGTGTCCTCCCGGGTGAGCCGGGTGAAGCACACCACCTCCTGCGCGAAGAAGTACAACTGCGAGTTCGGCATGGCCACGCCCTTGGACGGGCCGGTGGTCCCGGAGGTGAAGAAGATCGCCCCGAGATCCTGGGGCCGGGCCTGCGGAAGCTCCTGCACCTCGCCCGATTCCAGCGTCTCCCACGCTTCGGCGTCCCACCCGTGGGCGCGCAGCAGGTCGACTGCGCGGTCCCGGTTTCCGGTGCCCGAGTCGATCACCCAGAACTTCTCGATGCCGCGCGCATGCTCGGCGATCGTCACGAAGCGTTCGGCGTAGGTGTCGTCGATCACCGCCCACCGCGGCTCGACGGTCACCACCTGGTGACGGAGGAACTCGCCCTCGTAGTTGGTGTTGATCGGCACCTCGACGAGCGCGCCGACGGCCGTGGCGAACCAGGAGCGCACGAGCTCGGACGAGTTCTGCGCCATGATGACGACGCGCTCGCCCTGCTGCGCACCGGTGCGGTACCAGGTGCTCGCGATCCGCTCGGCGGAGGAGAGCATCTCGGCGTAGGTGAAGCGCCGGTTCTCCTCCGGTGTGACGAGGAACTCCGAATCCGGCTGGGACGCAGCGTACGTGCGCAGCACGTGGTTCAGCGTCCAGTCCTCCGGATCGGTGAAGGTCGGTTTCAGGTCGGTGTAGGTCTGCATCAGGACAACTCCCGGTTCGCGGGGATCGCGGTGATCGACGGAACGATTTCCTTGCCGAGCCGGGCGATGGCCGCGATGGTCTCGTCCGCGTCCATCGTCGGCCACTGCGGACGCATCAGCAGCGGGTCGACCGGCATGGTGGTCACCAGGTCGGTCAGCTGCGCGACGACCTGCTCGGGGTCACCGACGACGGCGTGGCTCGACACCGCCTTCGCGAACTCGTTCTCGAGGTCGGTGCCCTTCATGACGTCGAGGCCCTTGTTCGCGTAGGTGAGGTAACGGCCCTGCGCCACCCGGGCGTATTCCTGCATCGCCTGCTCGCGGGTGTCGGCGACGAGCACGTTGCGGCGCAGCGGCTGGGGACCGAATTCCTTGCCGCGTTCGGCGAAGAGATCACGGACGACCCGGAAGCGTTCGAGCACTTCCTCTTTCGGGGTTTCCGGCGGTGTCGCGTAGGCGTCACCGTACTTGCCGGCACGGCGGACACCGCCCATCGCGTGCGCACCGATCCAGATCGGCGGGTGCGGATCCTGCACCGGGAACAGGTGCGGCTTGACGCCCTCGAGCTGGAAGTACTTGCCGTGGAAGGTGACCTCTTCCTCCGTCCACAGCTTCTTCATGATCTGCAGCGACTCGTCGAACCGCCCGGCGCGCTGCTTGAACGGGATGCCGAGGTAGTCGAATTCCTCGGGCCGGTAGCCGAGCCCGGCACCGAAGATCAACCGGCCCTCGGTGACCACGTCGAGCGTGGCGATCTCCTCGGCCAGCATCACCGGGTGGTACAGCGGCGCGATCATGATCTGGGTGACGAGCTTGACGTTCGGCTCGACGTGCGCGGCGAGGCGGGCGAGCAGCGGCACGGGCTGCAGCCACCGCAGTTCCCCGTAGAGGAAGTGCTGACCGATCGCGATGTATGTGAAGCCGTTCTCCTGCGCCGCATCGACGATGCGCAGTACATCCTTGAACTGCTGTGCGGGGCTCACCGACTTCGGAACGTCGCTGAGCAGCAAGCCGACCTGAACCATGGTCCTGTCCTCCCGGTCGAAGTGGTCGTTACTGAGCGGTGAGTCCGCCGTCGACCGGAATGGTCACGCCGGTGATGTAGCTGGCATCGTCACTGTTGAGGAAGGCGATCACCGAGGCGATCTCCTCCGGCTGCGCGCCCCGGCCCAGCGGGATGGTGGCGACGAAGTCCTTGGTCAGAGCCGAGACGTCGGCGCCGGGCTCGCGGCCGAAGAACTGCGAGAGCATCGGGGTGACGACCTGTCCCGGGCAGATGACGTTGACCCGGATGCCGTCCTTCGCGCCGAGCAGGGCGAGGGAGCGGCCGAACGGGACGAGCGAGCCCTTCGTCATCGAGTAGATCGGGCTGAAGGGCGAACCGATGAGCGCCGACGTCGACGACGTGAGCGTCACCGACCCCTTGCCTTCGGCCTTCTTCAGCAGATCGAACCCGAGCGTCGTGGAGTAGTACGCGCTCTTGACGTTGACCGCGATGTTCTTCTCCCACTGCGCGTCGTCCACGTCGAGGCCGCCGGGGCCGGGCATGCCGACCTGGGCGTGCAGTGCGTGCAGGACGCCGTGGTCGGCGTCGATCTTGCCGAACAGCGAGCGGAGATCGGCGGTGTTCGTCGCGTCCACCCGCATCGGAGTGGCCTGACCGCCCTCGGCCCGGATCTCCTCGGCGACGGCGACCGCCCCGTCCTCGGACAGGTCGGCGACGTACACGTGACCGCCCTCCTGGGCGATGCGATGACTGATCGCGCGGCCCATGCCCGAACCGCCGCCGATGATCGCGGCGATACGTCCCTCGTAACGACCCAGCATTTCGTTCACCTCGTTCTCGATAAGTTCTTCGTTGATTGCAATGTCAGGCGCGCTGATCGAACGTGCGGCCGAGGAGCTCGGAGACGATCCGGGTGCGCTGCATGGTCGGTGTGCCGCCGGCCAGCGCCCACCCGTGCGAATCACGGTGCAGCCGCTCGATTCCGAACTCCTCGGTGTACCCGTTGCCGCCGTGCAGCTGGATGGCCAGGTCGGTGACGCGCTTGGCCATTTCGTTGGCGGTGCACTTGGCGAGGGAGACCTCGAGCGGGTCGGGCAGGCCGTCGGTGATGTTGGCGACGGCGCGGTCGCGGAGCAGACGGGCGGCCTCGACCTGCAGGACCATGTCGGCGAGGGTCATCTGGACGGACTGGAACTCCACGAGCGGCTTGCCGAACTGGTGGCGCTCCTGCACGTAGGTGAGGGTGCGGTCGAGCGCCTCCTGTCCGATGGCCAGGCTCATAGTCGTGTTGCCCAGGCGCTCGATGGTGAACGCCCCGAACAACTTCCGGAAGCCACCGGCCTCCGCGACGATGTTCTCCTCCGGGACGACCACGTCGTCGTAGAAGATGTCGGCCGACGGGATGCCCCGGAAGCCCATGAGCTTCTCGCGCGCGCCGTAGCTGATGCCGGGCCGGTCGGCCTCGACGAGGACTGCTCCGATGCCCTTGGCGCCGGGGGCGTCGCCCATGCGGCAGTAGGTGAGGTAGACGTCGGCCTCGCTACCGTTGGAAATCCACCGCTTCATGCCGTTGATCACGACACCCTCGTCGGTGCGCACGGCCTTGGTCGTCATGTCGGTGGCGGCGGAGCCGGCGTCGGGCTCGGAGATCGCGACCGCCATGGTCTTCTCCCCCGCGACGATCTGCGGCAGGAACGTCTTCTTCTGGTGTTCCGTGCCGAGTCGGGCGATGGCCTGAGCCGGCCCGGTGTTGGATTCGAAGATCTGGAAGGCCGCCGGCCGGCAGGCCTTCGCGAACTCCTCGATCACCGCCAGGGCGTGGGACAGCGGGGCGCCGGAGCCTCCGTACTCCTCCGGCAACGAGATGCCGAGGTACCCCAGTTCGCCGAGGAAGCGGCGCTCGTCGTGCGGGAAGGCGGTGCGTTCGAGATCCCACTGCGCAGCCTTCGGTGCGTAGCGCTCCCGGGCTACGGTCGCCGCGGCCGCACGGATGTCCCGGAGCTCGTCGTCGACGTGCGCTTTCGCCATGTCCCCACCTTTCTGTGTTCATCATTAACCTAAAGCGCCCGCCAGGTGTGGTCAAGGTCACTCAGTTCAATGACTCACATACTAACCATGATAATGATTAAGAGGCAACGGGTTGCCCCGCACTTCTCTCGTGTCGTGCGGCACCGCCGGAGCGTCACCCTTCCCCGACTGCACGTCATGATGTGTAATACATCACAATCGTTATCATTATTCAGGGAGGTCACATGACGACCGTCGATCCGCGTCCCGGCACCCTCGAGGAGCTGGCTCGCCGCCTCACCCGACTCGAGGACCGCGCCCGCATCCAGGACCTCGTCGCCGCCTACGCCATCGCGGTGGACGATCACGACATCGAGACGCTGCTGTCGCTGTTCACCGAGGACGGCGAATTCGAACGGGCCGGCTCCGTCGCCCACGGGCACGAGGAGATCCGCGAGTTCTACGTCGCCGCCATGGACAGGTACAGCCTGACCCTGCACTCCCCGCTCAGCGACCAGATCTGCGTCGACGGTGACACTGCTCGCGGATTGCTCACGGGCAGAGCCGAACTCGCACTCGACGGCACGCTCGTGATGGCTGCGTACCGGTACTCCGACGAGTACGTCCGCGACCGTGACCGATGGCTGTTCCGGCGACGGAGCCTGCGGTTCATGTACGCCGTGCCGCTCGAGAAGATGAACGCAGGACTGTGTACGACCGAACGCATCCAGTGGCCCGGCACCCACCCCCAGCGCGCCGACTTCCCCGAAAGCCTGCCCACCTGGTCCACCTACCGGTGACCCTCGGTGTGATGCACGCCATATCGGGCGTAGGGTCGTGGTCTATAGTAACCATCATCATGAATTAGTCCCGCGAGTGGAGGAGAGCCCATGACCCGCGCCGTCATCGTCGATGCCGTCCGGTCCCCCGTCGGCCGGGGCAGAGCGCAGGGCGCTCTGGCCGGCGTGCACCCCAGCGATCTGCTCGGCCAGGTCCTGGCCGGACTGGTCGCCCGCAACGACCTCGACCCCGGGCTGATCGACGACGTCGTCATCGGCTGCGTCAACCAGTCCGGCGAACAGTCCGCCACGCCGGGCCGGCAGGCCCTGCTCGCGGCCGGATTTCCCACCCACGTGCCGTCGGTGACCGTCGAACGCAAGTGCGGCTCGGGGCAGCAGGCGATCGACTTCGCGGTCCAGGGCATCGCCGCCGGGGCGTACGACATCGTCGTCGCCGGCGGCGTCGAATCGATGAGCCGGGTCCCCATGGGATCGGCGGCGATGGGCAAGGACCCGCACGGCCCCGCCGTCCGCGGGCGCTTCCCCGATCTCGTCCCGCAGGGCATCGCGGCGGAACTCGTCGCGCAGAAGTGGGCCCTGAGCCGGGCCGAGCTGGACGAGTACTCGGCCCGCTCGCACGAGCGCGCCGCACACGCCCGTGCCGCCGGATGGTTCGACGGCGAGATCGTCCCCGTCACGACCCCCACCGGGGTGGTCACCGCCGACGAGACCATCCGTGAGGGCACCACCGCCGAGCGCCTCGCCGGACTGCCCGCGGCCTTCGGCACCGACACCCGGCGTGAGCGCTTCCCCGACCTGGATTGGAAGGTCACCGCAGGCAACTCCTCGCAGATCTCCGACGGCGCGTCCGCCCTGCTGATCATGTCCGAGGCGAAAGCCGCCGCCCTCGGTCTGCGCCCCCGGGCCGCGATCGTGGCCTCCGCCGTCGTGGGTGACGATCCCACCCTCATGCTCACCGGCCCCATTCCCGCCACCGAGAAGGTCCTCGCGCGGGCCGGCCTGTCGGTCGCAGACATCGCCGCCTTCGAGGTCAACGAGGCGTTCGCGTCCGTCCCCCTCGCCTGGCAGCGCGAGATCGGTGCGTCCGACGACGTCCTGAACCCGGTGGGCGGCGCCGTCGCCCTCGGGCACCCGCTGGGCGCGTCCGGGGCCCGGCTGGCGACCACGCTGATCAGCCACCTCGAACGCACCGGCGGCCGCTACGGCCTGCAGACCATGTGCGAGGCCGGCGGCATGGCCAACGCGACGATCGTGGAACGACTCTGAATTCCTTTTGCAGACAGGAGAAGTCATGGACATGACCAACGGATCGGCGGTCGTCACCGGCGGGGCCTCCGGCCTCGGCCTGGCCACCGTCAAGCGCTTCGTCGGCCTCGGCGTGCCGACGGTGATCCTCGACCTGCCCACCTCGGACGGGGAGGTCGTCGCCAAGGAACTCGGTGAGCTCGCCGTGTTCGCCCCGACCGACGTCACCGATCCCGACGCGGTGAACCGCGCGCTCGACGCGGCCGAGGAACGTGCTCCCCTCCGCGCCGTCGTGCACTGCGCCGGCCGCGGCGGCACCGTCCGCGTCGTCGAGAAGGACGGCACCCCCGGCTCGCTCGACATGTACGAGAACCTGATCCGGATCAACCTGATCGGCTCGTTCAACGTGCTGCGCCTGTCGGCGACCCGGATGGTGAACAACGAACCCGTCGACGGCGAACGCGGCGTCGTCGTCCTCACCGCGTCGGTCGCAGCCTGGGAGGGTCAGATCGGCCAGATCCCCTACGCCTCCGCCAAGGCCGGAGTCGTCGGCATGACGCTCGTCGCCGCCCGTGACCTCTCGCGGAAGCTGGTGCGGGTCAACAGCATCGCCCCCGGCACCTTCGATACGCCGATCCTGTCCCGGTTCTCGCAGGAGATCCGCGACGGTCTCGCCGCCCAGACCCCGCACCCCGCCCGGCTCGGGCAGCCCGACGAGTACGCGAAGCTCGCCCTGTCGATCGTGGACAACGCGATGATCAACGGCGAGACGATCCGCATCGACGGTGCGATCCGCATGCAGCCCCGATAGGAGACAGACATGGACACCCCCGTACACGTCGAACAGTCCGACGGCGTGCAGATCATCACGATCAACCGGCCCGAGGTGCGCAATGCGATCAACACCGAGACCGCCGTCGCGATCGCTGCCGCCCTCGAGGAACTCGACGCCCGCGACGATCTCGTCGCCGGCGTCGTCACCGGTGCCGGGAAGACCTTCTGCACCGGCATGGACCTGAAGGCCTTCCTCGCCGGCGAACGCCCTTCGGTCGAAGGTCGCGGCTTTGCGGGCATCACCGAGAAATCCTCCGACAAGCCGATCGTTGCGGCGGTCGAAGGGCACGCCGTCGCAGGCGGTTTCGAGATCGTGCTCGCGTGCGACCTCGTCGTCGCGTCGGAGACCGCCGTCTTCGGCCTGCCGGAGGTCAAGCGCGGCCTGCTCGCCGGGGGTGGCGGTCTGCTGCGGTTGCCGCGCAAGGTTCCCCATCAGCTCGCCGTCGAATGGAGCCTCACCGGCGAGTACTTCACGGCGCACACGGCGTACGAGGCGAAGCTGCTCAACCGGCTCGTCCCCGAGGGGCAGGCGCTGGCCGAGGCCGTCGCGCTGGCGAAGGCGATCGCGAAGAACGGCCCGCTCGCGGTGCGCGCCACCAAGCAGATCATCGCGCAGGCCCGGGACTGGTCCAACGACGAGGAGTTCGAGCGCATGCGCGAGATCTACGAACCGGTGCGTTCCTCCGCCGACGCGAAGGAAGGCGCACTGGCGTTCAAGGAGAAGCGCGAACCGGTCTGGCAGGGACGCTGACCGAACGAGACGGGGCCCGGGGATCTCTCCCCGGGCCCCGTCTCGTATTCGTGCCCCGCATTCGGACCGAATGTCACATCGCGTCGATCCGATCGACGCGATGTGACATTCGGCCACAAGAAAAGAGTCAGGCCGACGGCGTCGACACGAGCACCTCACGGCTGCCGTCCCATTCGACGAGCACACCCGGGGTCCGCATGTCGTGGCCCTCGAACGTGATCTCGCCCTGCGCACCGTCGAAGCCCTCCGCGGTGACCTGCTCGAGGCCGCGCTGGATGTCCTCGCGGGACGCGCCGCCGGACGCCTTGATCGCCCGGGCCAGCAGCCAGGCGGCGTCGTACCCCTCGGCCGCGTAGTTCAGCGGGTCCTCGTTGTACTTCGCCCGGTACGCCGCGACGAACTCCTGGGACGACGCTGCCGGCTGGTCGAGGGTGAAGTTGGCGGTCCAGAACATGCCCGCCCCGTCCGCCCCCGCCGGGACGAGGTTCTTCGCGCCGGCGCCGGTCTGGCCCAGCACCGGTCCCGTGTACCCGGCCTGACGCAACTGCCGCATGGCCGTGGCGTTCTGGGCGCCGGTGAGCAGCATGGCCACCGCGTCGGGCCGCTCCCCGGCGATCTTCGTCGCCGACGACGCGAAGTCCTGGGTGGTGTTCTGCACGGACGTGGTCGAGACGATCTCGTAACCGTGCTCGGACTGCCCCTCCGGAAGGTTCTTCTCCGCCATCTCCGCCAGCGCCGGGTTGGCGGCGTTGAACAGCACGCTGACCCGCTCGGCCCCGAGGTCCTCGAGGTGAGCCAGGGAGGTGCCGATGTGCGTGGTCTGCGGCGGCGTCGCCCGGAAGGTGTAGTCGCCGCCGAGCACACCGTCGCTGGCGGACTGCGTGTAGACGGTCGGCAGCTTCGCCCGGTCCACGATCGGGGAGATCGCGATGGCCTGAGCGCTGGAGATGCCGCCGAGCAGCGCGCTGACCGACCGGTCCGCCGTCGCCTCCGTCGCCTGGCTCACGGCGGTCTGCGTGTCGCTGGCCGCGTCCCGGCTCTCGAGCACGAGCTTCGACTCACCGAGGAACCCACTGCTGTTGACCTGTTCGACGGCGAGTTCGATGCCCCGGAACTGGGGCAGGCCACCGAAGGCGGTCAGACCGGTCTTGTCGGTCACCGAGACGACCTTGATCTCGGCGGGCATCTCGCCGGACCCGACGGTCCCGCCGCCGCCCGACCCGCACGCGGTGGTCAGGGCGAGACCGGCGACACCGGCGAACGCGGCGACGGCAATACGTGTGTTCTTCATTCTCTTCCGTTCTCGGTTCAGTTGTCGGTTCCGGTCAGCGCGGCTTCACCGAGGAAGGCCAGCACCACCGACGAGTGGTTGCGCGCCTCGTCGACCGGCCCGGAGTACACCGATTCACCGCGGTTGACGACGACGACGTCGTCCGCGATCCGCATGCCGGCCTCGGCGTTCTGCTCGACCATGAGGACGCCGATGCCACGGTCCGCGATGGTGCGCACGCTGGCCATGACGCGGTCGACCACGGCGGGGGCCAACCCCATGGACGGCTCGTCCATGAGGATGTAGTCGGGCTGCGACATGAGGCTGCGGCCGAAGGCGAGCATCTGCTGCTCGCCGCCGCTGAGCAGGCCGGCGGGGCCGGACTGCCGTTCCTCCAGGATGGGGAACATCTCGAACACGGTCCGCATCGACTCCTCGCGGGCCTTCTTCGACGCCACCAGGCCGCCGATCTTGAGGTTCTTGTACACGGTGAGCGAACCGAACACCTTGCGTCCCTCGGGCACCAGCGAGATGCCGCGCTTGAGGATCCGGTGGGCGGGCCATCCCTTGATCGACTCCCCGTCGACGAGGACGTCGCCGGAGGTGGGCGTGGTCAGGCCTGCGACGGTGCGCAGCGTGGTGGTCTTGCCGGCGCCGTTGGCACCGAGGACGAGCGTCACCCGTCCCGGCCGCGCGGTGACGGACACCCCGCGTACCGCACTGACCTTGCCGTAATCGACGTGCAGATCACGAATCTCGATCATCGTTGTCCTGCTTTCCGAGGTAGGCCTCGCGCACCGCCGGATCGCGCACCACGTCGGCGGGGGCACCGGAGGCGATGAGCTGTCCGGAGTTCATGGCGAACAGGTGATCGCAGACGTCCACCATCATCTGCACGTCGTGTTCGACGATCAGCTGGGTGAGTCCTTCCGCACGCAGGTCGGACATCAACCGGCCGATCTCCTCGCGTTCGAAGCGATTCATGCCGGCGGTGGGTTCGTCGAGCAGCAGCAGCTTCGGCGACATCACGATCGCGCGGGCGATCTCGACCCGGCGCTGCAGGCCGTACGAGAGCTGACCCGGACGCAGCTTCTCCTTGCCGTCGAGTCCGGTGCGTTCGAGCGCGGTGTGCACGGCCGCCTCGGCGGCGTCGCGCTCGGTGCTGTCGACCCGTCGCCACCACCGTCGCGGTCCCGCGATCAGGTCGTGCCCGAGTTGGACGTTCTCGTGCACGGTGAGATCGTCGAGGAGGCGGACGGTCTGGAAGGTGCGTCCGATGCCGAGCCGGGCCACCTGCTCGGGCCGGACGCCGGAGAAGTCGCGGTCCTCGAAGTACATCGATCCACGGGTCAGGGGCGTGAGCCGGGTGACGGCGCCGAGCAGGGTGCTCTTGCCCGAACCGTTGGGCCCGAGGATTCCGGAGATCAGACCGCGCTCGAGACCGAGGGTGATGCCGTCGACGGCCTTGATGCCGCCGAAGTGGACCGCGAGGTCCTCGACCCGCAGCACCTGGTCCGGAACCCGCCGGCCGGGAACGCCCTCGTGGGGAACGGCTTCGGTGGTCATCGCGATTCTCCTGTCGGGGCGGAGTGGGCGCCGGTGCCCGCGAGTTCGGCACCGAGTTCGGCGGCGGCCTCGTCGTCGGCGGCGTCGGCGCGACGTTCCGCTTCGGCCTCGTCCTCGAGCGCCGCGCTGTCGCGGCGGGCAGCGCGGCGACGGTACAGGTCGGTGACGACGCCGGTGATGCCGCCGGGCATGAAGATCGCGGCGATGGCGACGATGATGCCGTAGACGATGCTCTGGTAGGTGCCCACCTGCTCGAGCATCACCGGCAGCCAGGTGAAGATGAGGGCACCGATGAGCACGCCGAGCCAGGACCGGGAGCCACCGACGATGATGATCGTCAGCGCGAGCACGATCAGCGGGAAGCCGATGTTCTCCGGGGCGATGGCCGTCATCATCAGGATGTTCAGGGCGCCACCGAGCGCGCCGAGCACACCGCTGATCACGAAGGACATCCGGCGGTAGCGGGCGACGTTGATGCCCATGGCCGAGGCGAGTTCCGGGTCTTCGCGGACCGCCTCGATGCGCCGGCCCATGCTGCCGCGCTCGCTGAAGATCATCGCTGCGACGACGACGGCGCAGACGACGGCCAGGTGCGGAACGGAGATCTCCGGGGTGGTGAGCACGCCGAACAGGCCGACCGAGCCACCGGTGAGTTCACCGCCGTTGTGGGCGACGACGGTGACGATCATGACGAACGCGACGGTGGCCATGGCCAGGTACAAGCCGGTGAGACGTTGCAGGATCAGCGAGAGCAGGTATCCGGTGACCGCGCAGATCGCGACGATGGCGGCGGTCGCGGAGATCGCGTCGAACCCGTAGTGCAGCACGAAGATCGCGGTGCCGTAGGAGCCCATGCCGTAGAACGCGGCGCCGGCGAAGGAGAACACTCCCATCCGGAACTGGATCTGGATGCTCAGCGCGAGCAGCAGGACCGTGAACGTGCTCTGGATGAGGACGATGTTGGAGAAGTAGAAGTCGCTCATACCCGTCGCACCTCCTTCCTTCCGAAGATGCCCTGCGGCCGCAGCAGCAGAACCACGAGGATGAGGCCGAAGCCGACGGCGTCGACCCAGCCGCCCCCGGTGTAGCGGAGCACCAGGACCTCGGAGAACGCGAGCACCATGGCGCCGAGGGCGGCGCCGCCGGTGCTGCCCACGCCGCCGAGGATGATGATGGCGAATGCCTTGATGAGCAGGGTTTCACCGCTCTCGGCCGTGATGGCGCCGAGGTTGTAGGTGAGCAAGGCACCGGCGAGACCGGCGAGGCCGCCCGACACCGCCATGGTGAGCAGGGACAGCTGGCGCCGCTTGACGCCCATCAGTTCGGCGGTCTCCGAGTCCACGCCGATCGCCCGCAGGGCGAGGCCGTGGCTGGTGTTCTTGAGCCAGAAGGAGATCGCCAGCGTGAGGATCAGGGCGCAGCCGAGCACGATGAGTCCCGTGCTCGTCAGTCGCAGGCCGCCGAGGGTGTAGACCGACGTCTCGTACGAGCTGCCGAGGAAGCCGAACGGCTCGCTCAGCGTGCGGAACTGCACGATCGCCACCGGGATGGTGCCGATTCCGATACCGCCGATGAGGATCTGCAGCTCGGCCGTCCGCTGGTTCTTGGCCCGGCGCAGGATCGGCTGGAACGCGAAGACGTCGATGGCCGCGGAGAGCGCGGCGCCGACCACGACGGAGATCAGGCAGACGGTGACGAGCCCGAGCCCGACGTTGGAGACGATCTGGGAGGCCACGAACGCGGAGAACATGAAGATCCCGCCGTGGGCGAAGTTGAGGATGTCGATCGTTCCCCAGGAGATGCTCATTCCCAGGCAGAAGAGCAGGTAGATGGAGCCGAGCACGAGTGCGTCGATCACCAGCTGTGACATGACCCCTGCCTTCCTCCGGCCGGGTTGCCCCGGTGACTGTGCGATGTTCCGGTCATTCGTCGAACTCCTTGGTGCACGGGTGCGGTGAGGTCCGCACTATTCCGTCGATTCCTGGCCGTCGAGCAGCACTTCTTCCGTGCCGTTCCATTCGACGAGCACGCCGTCGACGCGCATGTCGTTGCCTTCGAAGCGCACCGGCCCGAGCGCGCCGTCGAAGCCCTCGGCCACGACCTGCTCGAGACCGCGCTGCAGGTCGTCGCGGGACGCACCGCCCGAGTTCTTGGCGGCGTGGGCGAGCATCCAGGTCGCGTCGTAGCCCTCGGCGGCGTAGTTCAGCGGGTTCTCCCCGTTGTACTTGGCGCGGTACGCCTCGACGAACTGCTGGGACGTCTCGTCCTTCTGGTGGAAGCTGAAGTCGGTGGCCCAGTACATTCCGGCTCCCGCGGCTCCCGCGGGGGCGAGGTTGCCCGCGCCGGCGGCCGGGTTGCCGACGACGGGGCCGGTGTAGCCCGCCTGACGCAGCTGCGACATGGCGGTGGAGTTGCCGGCACCGACGAGCAGGACGATCACGGCGTCGGGATTCTCGCCGGCGATCTTCGTTGCGGTGGTGCCGAAGTCCTGGGTGGTGGCCTGGACGGAGGTGCTCGACAGGATCCGGTAGCCGTACTTGTCCTGGCCCTCGGGGATGGTCTTCTCCCCGAGTCCCGCGAGGGTGACGTTGCCCGCGTTGTAGAGCACGCTCACGGTCTCGACGCCCTGCTGCTGCAGCCGCTCGAGCGCCTTGACGAAGTAGGTCTCCATCGGCGCCGTCGCGCGGTAGGTGTAGTCGCCGATGACGACGCCCTCGCTGCCGGACTGGGTGAAGATCGTCGGCAGCCCGGCTCGCTCCACGAGCGGGGCGATCGCGACGGCGTGGGCGCTGAGGACCGGGCCGAGGAGGGCACTGACGCTCTTGTCGGTCAGCGCCTCCGTGGCCTGACTGACGGCGGTCTGCGTGTCGCTCGCCGAATCACGCTTCTGCAGAACGATCTTCGAATCGCCCAGATATTCCTGGTCGTTGATCTCCTGGATGGCGAGCTCGATGCCCCTGAGCTGACTGTTCCCGACGTACGCCGTGGTGCCGGTCTGGTCGGTCACGGAGACGACCTTGATCTCGGCCGGTAGATCACCGTCGGCGACGGTGCTGTTCCCCCCGGAACTGCAGGCGGCCGCGAAGAGGACGCCGAACGCGCTCGCGGCACCGAGCAGGCGGCGCCGGACTTTCCGGTCGACTCGAGACATGTGTGCACCTTCCGGTCGAATGATATGCATCATTAGTCGTGATGCCCGTCACAGTAGAGCCACGTGCGGGAAATGTCCAGAGTTCGATCCGAACATGCGCAGGAATTATCGGCGGGTGGGGACGGCTACGGGAGCCACGGCGACGGCCGGCGCCCACCGCCCCCGCCCTGCTGCCGCGACGGCCACGCAGAACAGCACAAAAATCGTTACCGCACCGGCGGATCCGTAGGAGTAGCCCCACGCGGACGACAGCGCGCCGGCCACCAGGATCATCACCGCCGCGAAGCCGTACGACGAGCATGCATACAGCGACGTGCTCCTCCCCTGCTCCACCGGCGTCATCCCGGCGGTGAGCAGGATGAGGCCCTGCGCGTAGGCGAACCCCTGGCCGATGCCCCACAGGAAGCTGCCGGCCAGCACCGGCCACAACGTGTGCGCGAGGAGCCCGGCGGCGACGAGCACGCCGCCGCCGGCGAGCAGGAGCAGGCACAGGCCGGGCCCCGGGGCGCGGCCCGCGGCCCGGGCGACGTAGGGACCCAGCCAGGCGGTGACGAGCAGGATGATGGCCGCGAGGACGCCGATCACCAGCAACTCGGATCCGATCCCGTCCCGCAACGCGGACGGCAGCACGCCGACGGCGATGCCGCCGACAGTCCACCCGGCCGCCCCCAATCCGTAGGCGGCCAACGCGTTCCGGGACGACCCGACGTCCGGGTGGGACGGGAGAGGCCCGGGCGGCCGGGAGGGCTCGTCGTGCCGGAGGGCGGCGAGCCGGCGCCTGCTGCGCCACAGCGCGGCGGCGAGCAGCAGTCCCGAGAGCACGAGCGAGACGGCATGCAGCCGGTATATGAGCACGGTGGGTTCCGGAAGCAACTGGGCGACGGTGGCCGCGGCGACCAGACCGAGGAACGAGCCGGCGATCGCGCCGGTCGCCGCGAGGGTGCGGCCCGCGTCACCGCGCGCCGCCACGGCCAGCGTGGCGGCGGATCCCGTTGCGAGCCCGACACATGTTCCGGTCAGCGCGCGACCGACGAAGAGCAGCCAGGCCGTATCCGCCCCGGACCACAGGGCGACGTCGCCGAGCAGCCCGACGACGAGCGCCCCGGGCAGAACGGCCCACGCGAACCGCCCGAGCGAGGTCCGGCTCACGAGCAGGAACATCGACACCAGGGCGACGAAGTACGTCACGAACAGGGCGGCCAGCACGAACGGGGACAGGCCCAGATGATCCTCGTACAACGGGAGGATCGGCCCCGGAATGTTGGACCCGACGACGGCGAACGTGAAGGCGGCCGCCACCGCGGCTCCGAGGAGCACCGAACCCCGGCCGGGTCGGTCCGCCCGGACCGCGATCATGCCCGTACGGGCAGACTCTTCACCGACGGCGGGTCGTACTCGGTCTTTCCGATCTTGGAAGCGCCGCCCGGCGAGCCGATCTCGACGAAGAAGTCGGCATTGATCTGGGTGTAGCCGGCGCGGTCCTCGGGGACGTCGTCCTCGAAGAAGATGGCCTCGACGGGGCAGACCGGCTCGCACGCGCCGCAGTCGACGCATTCCTCCGGGTTGATGTACATCATCCGGCCGCCCTCGTAGATGCAGTCCACCGGACACTCTTCGATGCAGGCCTTGTCGAGGACGTCGACACAGGGCTCGGTGATGGTGTAGGTCACTGCGCACTCCTCCGATTCGATCACCGCGTGATTTAAGTCATAATCATATTCATTGATTGCGGGGTGTCAATGGGTGTCGGCTGCGAGTGCCTCGACGACCGGCCTGCGGCGCATCACCGCGACCCCGGCTCCGCACACGCAGGCCAGGAAGAACCCGCAGAAGGCGTAAGTCGCGGGACGCAAGCCGATTCCGTCCGCCAGAAACCCCAGACCGAGGATTCCCGACCCGACGGTGGCGTATCCGGCGAGCCACACCATGGACACCACCTCGGCGGTCCGCCCCTCCGGGGCGTACCCGCGTGCGAGGGTGAGCCCGGCGAGCTGCGCCAGGCTCTGGCCCAGACCCGCCGCGACCGCCGCCACGACGATCACGGGCACCGAGGCGGCGCCGACCGCCACGGCGATGAGCACCGCGGCCAGGGCGGAGACCGAGAGTCCCACCACCGCGACCCGGTAGATGCCCATCCGCCGGACGAGGAACTGAGCCCCGGCACCGGCACCGAAGACGACGAACGACACCGCGCCGGCGAGGGTGCGGCTGTCGTTGCCGAGCAGGTCGGCGATCAGGGCCGGGCCGAGGGAGATGAACAGCCCCGCCAGCGCGAAGGGGCTGCCGGCCACGGCCATGGCCAGCACGACGGTTCCCGCGATCTCGCGCGGGATACTCGGCAGCTGCACCCAGCGCCCGCTCACCCCGGCCGGGCGACCGCCGACGGCGGTCAGCGGTATCGCGGCTGCCGCCAGGGGAACGATCAGCACCAGGAAGACCAGGTGGGTGGGCGCCGGCGCCACGTCGGCCAGCACCCCGGAGAGCAGCGGCCCCACGGCCGACCCGGCGACGGGTGCTGCGCTCGCATACAGCGCCGCGCGCCCGTCGCGACCGGGGCCGAACGCGTCGGCGATCGCCGCCGATCCCGCCGCGCCGAATGCCCCCGAGGCGAGGCCGATGAAGAACCGCCCCGTCTCGAGCCACAGCGGCGTGCGGGCCGTCGCGAACACGAGGCAGGCCACGATCGCGAGGCCCAGGGCCGGCAGCAGGACGGCTCGCCGCCCGAACCGGTCCGACGCGCGCCCACCGAACACCAGCGCCACCACCGATCCGACGATGTAGCTGACGAAGATGAGGCTGACCGTGCTGGGTGGGAACCCCATCTCGCGCTGCCACACCACGTACAGCGGGGCCGGGGCGTTGCTCGCGGCGAACACGAGGAACACCGAGAGTGCGATCCACGACGGCCGGGCCACCCGGCGCCTTTCCAGAATCCCGACCGACACGCGGCCTCCCTATTGATATGAATGATTAGCCTAGAGAGTGGCACATTACCGGCGCCCGTGGAGCGAATTGCCGGACCGTACGATGGCGGACTCCCGACAGAAAGGTGCCGCCTGTGGACCCCGAGGCCGACCCGTCCACACCGCTCGAGTCCTTCGCCTCCGCCGTCCGCGCCGGCTGGCACGCCGTCAGCGCGGTGAGCGAACCCGCACCGGCCGGGCTCGTCGTCCTCACCGCGGCCGTCGCGCTGGTGCTGGTGTCGGTGCGACCGCTGTGGCTGGTGACCCGGCACGTGATCACCCAGGCCCACGAAGGCTCGCATGCGCTCGTCGCCCGGCTCGTCGGCCGGCGGCTGGCGGGCATCCGCCTGCACAGCGACACCTCGGGAGTGACCGTGTCCTCCGGCAATCCGCGCGGTCCGGGCATGATCGCGACCGCGTTCGCCGGGTACACCGGCCCGGCCGTGCTCGGATTCGTCGCCGCGACGCTCCTCACCACCGGCCGGCCCGCGGCGGTGCTGTGGTCGGTACTCGCGGCCCTCGCCCTGCTGATCCTGTTGATCCGCAACTTCTTCGGATTCGTCTCGGTGCTCGCGGTCGGTGCGGTGATCGGAGTCGCCGCGTACTACGGCGACGAGCTGGTGCGCTACACCGTCGCGTACCTGACGACCTGGGTGCTGCTGTTCGGCGCCACCCGGCCGGTCCTCGAACTGGCGCGCACCCATCGGCGCGGCCGCGGGCAGGGTTCCGACGCCGATCAGCTGCGCTGGCTCACCCGCGTACCGACGGCCGTGTGGATCGTGGCGTTCGCGGTCGTCACGCTCGGCACCGCGGCATACGGCACCGCACGGATCGTCGCGGCGCAGGTGCCGTGATCACGGTTCGAGTTCGATCGCCACGGCCCGCACCGGCGCACCGTCCGCACCCTGCAGCCGCAGCGGAAGGAGACTGATCAGCGGATCGGGAAAGTCGACGAGTTCGAGGTTGCACAGGTTCTCGCACACGATGCCGCCGGCCGCGGCGACGAGCCGATGCGCGGAAAAGTCGGCGCCCAGAGCGGAGTCGATGCTCGGGGCGTCGAGGCCGATGGCGTGCACGCCGCGTTCGAGCACCCACCGGCACGCGTCCGCCGCCAGGTAGGGATGCTCGAAGTAGGTATCGGTGTCGTAGTGCTCGGCCCAGCCGGTATGCACGAGGACGATGTCGCCGGGCCCCGGCTCCGGCCCGCCGGCGAGGTGCCGCGGGGTCACGGCGGTACGCGGCGGCAGGCCCCGCACGTCCAGGACGACTCCCCGGCCGACGAAGCGGTCGAGGGGAACCTCGTCGATCGGGGCGGCCCGGGCGCGCATGTGCAGCGGCGCGTCGACGTGGGTTCCGGTCTGCGAACCCATCTCGATCCGCAGCAGGTTGTACCCGTCGCGCTCGAGCGTCGCGTGCGGGCTCAGCACCGGGACGGGATCTCCGGGATAGACCTGGGTGTCGCCGGAGACGGTCCGGCTCAGGTCGACGATCCGGCGCACGCGCATGCGCCGATGCTAGACCCGGTGCGATCGACCCCGTGCGATCGTGCCCCGTCGATGCGTCGCAGGCCCGGGCGTCGGTCCGGGGCTCTCGCGCCAGGGGCGCTATCGTGCGGGCCGCAGGTGGTGCCGGTCGGCACGGTCGATGGTGAACGCCGCGACGAGCACACCGAGCACCACCCCGACGAGCGTGTCGGCGATCCGGCTCATCGCGATCTCCGGGCCCAGGCTCTCGCCGAGCCCGGTCAGCAGCAGGGCCATCGCGGTCACCGCAACGGACGTCGCGGCATAGTTCTTCATCACGTACAGCTCGGCGACGACCTGCAGCACCACGATCGCCAGCGCGTACGGCCAGTAATCCAGGGACAGCGCGATCAACGCCGCCGCGAGCACGGCGCCCGCGACGTTGCCGAGCAGACGCTGGATCGCCCGCTGCACGGTCTGCCGGTAGTTGACGCCCTGCAACGCGGCCATCGCACCCATCGTCGCCCACAGCGGGTGGTGCAGACCCGCCGCGGCGGCGAACCAGCCCGCCAGGAGCGCGGCGAGGAGCACCCGGCCGGCCCCGACGAGGATCGCGCGGTCCCGCAGCCGCGCTGCTCCGTCACGCACGAATCCGACGGGCCGGGCGGGGACGGGTGCTCCGGTCCCGTCGACACGCGGAATGGCGATGTCGCGGCGGACTTTCCGAAGTTCGGCCTCGAATCGGGCGAACTCGGCCACTCGATCGGGCACGGCGTCGGACTCGGCCTCGTCGACGACGGCACCGGCCGCGGCGAGCAGCGCGAGGAGTTCGTGGGTGTGGACGCCGGTTCGGGAGCCGAGCGCGACGACGTCGTGAGCCCGGGCGATCGCCGCGCGGGCGCCCGGCACCGCACGGTGACCGTCGCGCTCGATCGCCGCGACCGCCGCGAGAGCGCGGGCGACGGCGATCCGTGCGGGCCCGTGCGGGTGATACAGGGCGGGGGCCATCGAGACAACCCATCCCACAACGACTCCCACGGTCGCTGCAACAACCGCGTCCCGCAGGTCCGTGCCGGTGCGCGCGAACCCGGCCGCGCCGGCGGCCGCGAAGACCAGGATGACCGGACCCGGCCCGGACAGCCGGAAGGCACCCAGAACCCAGAAGGCGAAACCGGCCGCCACCGAGAGCACCGCGATCTGGGCCCACATCGGCACCGCGCCCGCGCCGACCCCAGCGCCGAGCGCGACGTAACCGACCACGCCGAGACCGACCATCGCGATCTTGCCGGCCAGCCGCGGATAGGGCTCGTAGCGTCCGAAGGCCGAGGCGAGTGCGCCGAGGGCGGCGAAGCCGGCCAGGTGCGGCAGGTGCAGCAGGCCGCCTCCGACGAGGGCGACGAGCACCGCTGTTCCCACGCGCAGTGCCGGGGCCACGGTGGCATCGGCACTGCGGAATTCGAGCGCCTCGCGCCACGCTGCGGGCGACAGCGAATGCGCGAGCGCGGTCCTCGAGTGCCTGAGGCGGCCGTGGTCCGGGATCGGGAGGGAGGGGTGCACCGCTCCAGTGTAGATATTTCAGAGATAAATTAAATGTGAATTGAGTGTGAGACTCCTCGCTAGGATGGACCCATGTCGGACACCGCCCAGCCCGAGGACTTCGTGGATCACGTTCGGCTCGGCTGGGCCGAGACGCACCCCGGCTTCGACACCCGCCCGATCGACGTCATCGGCCGTATCACCCGGATCAGTTCCCTCGCCCTCTCCCAGCTCGACCGGGAACTCGTGCCGAGCGGCGTCACACGCCCCGAGTTCGAAGTGCTGTGCGCGCTGGCGCGCAGCAGCACGCCACTGCGCGCCAGCGAGGTCACGTCGGTCACCGGGTTGAGCGGCGCCTCCACCACCAAGCACGCCGACCGCCTCGTCGGGCTCGGGCTGGTCGAACGCCGGCGTTTCGAGCGCGACGGCCGCGTCGTCCTGCTCACCCTCACCGAAGCGGGCCGCGCCGTGGTCGACGCCGAGTTCCCCCGCCGCGTCGAGCGTGAGCGCCGCATGCTCGACGGCTTCACCGACGACGAACTCGACACCCTCACCGCGCTGCTGCGACGGCTCACCCGCGCGGTCGAGGACCACACCCGTCACTGAGGCGGGACGTCGGGACATCCCGGCCGTCAGGGCAACCCGACCGTCAGTGCAACCCGACCGTCAGGGCAACCCGACCGTCAGTGCGACCCGACCGTCAGGGCATCTCGACGGTCTCGGCGCGTTCGATCTCCCCGAGCGCGCGACGCAGGTACGTGCCGGGGTCCACCCGGCGAGCCGCCAGCAGGTCGGCCAGCACGATCAGGCCGGCCCGCAGGTATTCGTCGGGGCGAGCCTTCGGTGCGTCGTGGTCGGACACCCCGAGGGTGCCGGTGAGCACGGCCACCACCGTGTCCGGGTGCAGCGACGGCAGCCACGCGGCCCCCGTGCGCGCGCTGCGCTCGAACACCGCCTGCACGTCCTCGCCGGTCAGCCCGTCGGGGTGCAGCTCCTCGAGCAGCTCGCGCATCATCGTCGCGTGCACGCCCGCGACCTGCTCGTACGGCAGCGCTACCAGCTCGGTCGTCGCGTCCTCCCAGGCCGCGGCCGACCGCGACCGGGCGGCGGCGAGCGCCGCGCTGGTGTGCTCCGCGATCTCCCGCGCGAGCTGCGGCCAGTGCGTGGGCCACA
The DNA here is from genome assembly GCF_000256505.1 of Rhodococcus sp. P14. Taxonomy (NCBI): domain Bacteria; kingdom Bacillati; phylum Actinomycetota; class Actinomycetes; order Mycobacteriales; family Nocardiaceae; genus Rhodococcus; species Rhodococcus sp. P14. The sequence goes on from NZ_AJFC01000159.1 coordinate 33,098, forward strand.
CCATGTCCTCCTCGGGTCGCCGATGCTCCCGGCGAGCGCCGGCGCGTCACGACGAGCCTGCCATGCGGCACCGACACGGTCAGCCGACGCGGCGCTGCAGTTCGAGCGCGTCCCAGGGCGCGTAGCCCTTGATGTCGTTGTCGAAGTACACGTACACGTCCCGCCCCTCGGAACGCCAGCCACGGATCCGCGCCGCCCACTCGTCCAGCGTCTCGGGGGCGTACCCGCTCGCATACAGCTCGGTGTCTCCGTGCAGTCGCACGTAGACGAAATCGGCGGTGGCCTCGGTCAGGAACGGGAACCGCCCGGCTGTGTCCGCGACGACGAGGGCGACGTCGAGCCGGGCCAGCAGTGCCGCCGCAGCCGGGTCCGTGAAGCTGGGGTGACGCACCTCGAGCGCGTACCGGAGGGGCCGGTCCGCCTCGGTCTCCGTCCACGCCCGCTCGCCGGGAACCTTCTCGGTGTGGCGCGCGGCGAGTGCCGCGGCTTTTTTTGTCG
>NZ_AJFC01000160.1:0-4587 GCF_000256505.1 Rhodococcus sp. P14
GTGGGTGACGTACCGGCCGCCCTTGACGGCGAAGACGAACCCGTCCGGTGTCTCGTCCCGCCACCGCAGAAAGCTCGACGGCCGCTGCAGCGCATAGAAGGTGCCGTTGATCTCGATCGATCCGAATCGCTCCGCGGCGTACTCGAGTTCGCGGCGCTGCACCAGCCCCGCCGGGTAGAAGTCGCCGCGCCATTCGGCGTACCGCCAGCCGGAGATCCCGATCCGCACCCGAGCCATCGCTCCACGGTAACGCTCGTCACGACTGGGAATCGGATCGTCATTCGGCAGGCGGCAGGGGCGGCACGGGCCTACGCTGTGCCCGAACTACGAGACCGCATCCTAGGAGTGGCCGTGTCCGAGAGAGCTTTCACCGCAAACGATCAGTTCAGTCCCCTGTTCAAACAGATGTGGTGGTTGGTGCTGATCCGGGGCATCCTCGCCGTGTTGTTCGGTGTCGTCGCCCTGGTGTGGCCGGGGATCACCGTCTGGGCCCTGGTGGTGGTGTTCGGCATCTACGCCATCGTCGACGGCGTCGTACTCGTCTACCACGCGATTCGCGACCGGGCCCGCCTCGACGGCTGGGGCTGGTGGCTCGCGATGGGCCTGGTCTCCATCGCCGCCGGCATCGTCGCCCTCGTCTGGCCCGCGGCCACCGCACTCGTGGTGCTGTACATCATCGCGTTCTACGCGATCCTGTTCGGCGTCACGGGCATCATCGGTGCGCTGAGCTTCCGGAAGGTCCCGAACTCGGGGTGGGGCTGGTCGCTCGTCGCCGGCATCCTCGCGGTGCTGTTGGGTGTCGTGCTGCTGATCTTCCCCGGCAGCGGCATCATCAGCCTGATCTGGCTGCTGGGAATCTACGCCATCCTCTTCGGCGTGCTGCTGATCGTCGTGGCCTTCCAGGTTCGGAAGGTGGCGAAGGAGGCCGGGCTCGTGTGAGCCCGGCCCCGGGCCGGCGGAGGAGCTGTGTCAGGCCGCATCCTTCAGCCGGCCCCAGGCATGCCAGCGGTCGATCTCGATCCAGGCACTGACCCGCGGCCGGTTGCGCACCCCGTAGGGCTTGCCGGTGTAGTGCCGCGCCACGCGGTCGATGTCGGTCAGCTCGGGGTCGTCGACGAACTCGACGACCCGCCCCTGGATGCTCACGTGGGTCACCCAGTCCGCCGGGTCCATCGCGCTCAGGCTGACCCGGGGATCGCGGCGCAGGTGGTCGAGCCGCTTGCGCCCGGCATCCATGTTCACCAGGATCCGGCCGTTCTCGAACAGATACCAGGTGGGCACCGACACCGGATGCCCGTCGGCCCGCACCGTACTGATGGTGGCGTAGTTCGGCTGGGCGAGCATCTCGGCGACGGCCTGCGGCAGCGGAGGTCTGGGCACGGCAGTGGTCCTCTCGTCGGAAACGGTCGGGCGGTCCGGTGACGAACCTACGCCGGTTCGGCGCGAAACCGCCCCACGACGGAGCGAGCGGGTCGACGATGGAGGGGGCACCGAGCCCGGCCGTGGAATGGCCCGACAGCCGAGGAGTCGAGAACATGCCGAAGTACCTGTGGCAGGTCACCTACACCCCCGAGGGCGCGCAGGGTCTGCTCTCCGAGGGTGGTTCCGTCCGTAGTTCCGCCATCACCGAGATGGTCGAGAGCGTCGGTGGCAGCGTCGAGTCCGTGCACTTCGCGCTCGGCGGGCACGATCTCTACGTCATCGGGGAGGTGCCCGACGATCTCGCGGCGGCCACGCTCGAGTTCCGCACCCGGGCGTCGGGCATCGCGCGTTCCGTACCGATCCGGTTGCTCACCCCCCAGGAGATGGACGACGCGGTGCATCGCAACGCCGCCTACCGGACGCCGGGGCACTGAGCGGGACGCTCCCTCACTACTGAGCGGGCCGCTCCCCCACACTGCCGAGCGTCCCGCTCCCCGTCGGGCGGACCGCCGGGTCAGAGCAGGTCGAGGAACAACTGCGCGGCCGTCGAGGACGGGGCCGGGGCACGGCACACCAGTGCCAGGATGCGGTGCGGTGGCCCGGGCCGCAGCCCGATGCGGTGCAGGCCGCTGCGTCGCGCGATCGGTTCCGGGATGACGGCGACCCCGAGACCGTGGCGGACGAGATCGAGCAGGCGATCCATGTCCCCGACGCGGAACGTCACGTCGCGGTGCACGCCCGCGCGGACGAACAGCGCCTCGACCGTGGTCTGCAGGCCGGTACCGGCCTCGAATTCGATGAACGGGTACGGCTGCAGCTCCGCGGGATCGATCGCCCCGACCGCGGCGAGCGGATGGCGGGGCGCGACCACGGCGGTGAGTTCTTCGGTGTAGGTGCGGAGTGTGACGAGGCCGGCCGGGAGCGGACGCGCGTCGAGGGCGACGAATGCGAGGTCCAGTTCTGCGGTGGCGAGGGCGTCGAACAGTTCGGTGGTGGTCGCCTCCCGCAGCGCCACCTCGATGCCCGGGTGAGTGCGGTGCAACTGTGCGAGCAGCGACGGCAGATCCGCGGCCCGGAATGTCTGCACGGTGCCCACCGCGAGGGTGCCGGCCTCGCCGCTTTCCAGTCTCGCCACGGCTGCGCGGGCCTCCGCGGCCTCGCGCAGCAACCGCTGCGCGTAGGGGTAGAGCGTTCGGCCCGCCGCGGTCGGGAGCACCGACCGGGTGGTGCGCTCGAACAGCGACGTCCCGAGTTCGTTCTCGAGCGCCCGCACGGACGCGCTGAGCGCCGACTGCGACAGATGCACCGATTCGGCGGCCCGGGTGAAGTGCCCGAGGTCGGCGACCGCCACGAAGTGCCGCAGCTGCCGTAGTTCCATTCATCGACCTTATCGCTCGGATTCATCGATTCATCCCGTTGGACACATCAATACCGGGGCCCGCAGGATCGGTGCCATGCAGTCCACGTCCACCGGCGCCCCGACAGCCCGGATGCCCCGCGGGCTCGTCGGCGCGATGGCCCTGGCCTCCGGTCTGGTGGTGGCCAACAGCTACTACGCTCAACCGCTCGTCGGCGCCGTCGCCGACAGCCTCGACGCCTCCACCACGCAGGTCGGATGGGTAGTCACCGCGGGGCAGATCGGGTACGCCGCCGGCCTGGCCCTGCTGGTGCCGCTGGGCGACATGGTCGAGCGGCGACGGCTGCTGCGACGCATGCTCGTGCTCACGGCCGCCGGCCTGCTGGTCATGGCCTGGGCACCGAGCTGGCAGATCCTCGCCGCTACGGCCGTGCTCGTCAGTACCGGATCGGTCGTGGGCCAGATCCTCGTCCCGTTCGCTGCGAGCCTGGCCCGGGACGACGAACGCGGACGTGTGATCGGAAACGTGATGACCGGCCTGCTGCTCGGCATTCTCCTCTCCCGCGTCGTGGCGGGCCTGGTGGCGGAGATCGCCGGGTGGCGAGCAGTATTCGTGCTCGCGGCGGTCCTGATGCTCTGCACTGTGCTGCTGGTGCAGTCCCTTCCGGTCCTGCCGCCGGCGACCACCGCCGGCTACCGCACGGTGCTCGCCTCGGTGGTGTGCTTGATCCGCGACGAACCCGTGCTGCGCAGCCGCATCGCCTACGGTGCCCTGACCTACGCCTCGTTCGGGGTGTTCTGGACCAGTGTCGGCTTCCTGCTCGCCGGACCGGGGTACGGGTGGTCCGAGGCCCGCATCGGGATCTTCACCCTCGTCGGGGTCGCCGGCGCGCTGGCAGCACGGACGGCCGGCATCTTCGCCGACCGCGGCTACGCGCGCCGGCAGACGGGTCTGTTCGTCGCCGCCACCGCGGTCAGCTTCGTGTTCCTCGCCTTCGGCGAACAGCACGTGCTCGCACTCGCGGTGGGCGTCGCCCTGCTGGACCTGGGCATCCAGGGAACGCACATCAGCAACCAGAGCCTGATCCAGCCGTTGCGGCCCGACGCCCGCAGCCGCCTGAACACCGCCTATATGACCTCCTACTTTCTCGCCGGCTCCCTCGGCAGCGCACTGTCCACGGCTGCCTACCTCACCGGCGGATGGCGTGCGGTCTGCGTCCTCGGAGCGGCCTTCCCCACCGCGGGTTTCGTCCTCTTCGTCCGGGAGTTCCTGCGGCGGAACCGGTGTGCTTCCGGAGCGGAGTCACGCGACGACGGACACTCGACGGGTGTGCAGAGGTGACCGCCGTGGACGCGTGAGTCTTTGCATCAAAACGGGATTCGTCTTCCTTGTGGGCATTCGTCAGCTCGTGACGGGACGGTCGCTCAGGACCAGCCGGCACACGTCCTCGACGTTGCGCAGCGCCTCGGCGAACCTGATGCGATCCGTCGTCCACAGCATCAGCGAAGTGAGCATGGTGCTGCCGATCGCCAACGACGCCAGCCGGGCCCGCTCCGCCGGAATCCCCTCCATCGCCTCGAAGACGGCCGCACGGTTGACCGCCGACCGCTCGACCAGAGTCTCCACCACATACGGATCCCGGGAGGTCTGCAACTCGACCTCCAGACGGGCGAAGTGCGGGCCCCGCTGGAACGCCTTCATCTGCCGCACGTACAACCGGACGACACGCTCCACCGCATCCTCCGCGCGGGCGTCGCGGTCGGATCGGCGCCGGCGCTCGGTGGCGAGCCGCTGCGACAGGCGGGCG
>NZ_AJFC01000161.1:0-9371 GCF_000256505.1 Rhodococcus sp. P14
GTCGTTCCACGCCACCATCGCGGCGGCGAGCAGTTGCGGCTTGGCCGGGAAGTACCGGTACAGGGTGCCGAGCGCCACTCCGGAACGCTCGGCCACGTCCCGCATCTGGATGCTGTCCGGGCCCGTCTCCTCGAGCATCGCGACGACGGCCTCGGTGATCCGGTCACGTCGCCGCAACTGCGCGGGCGTCATGTCGTCCGGGCTCATGGGCACGCCGGCGGCTGCGGAACTCACCCGCGCAGACTAGCGTGCCCCCGCGGCAGCGACGCCGGGGTCACAGCCCGAGGTTCGTCGCGACGATTGTCTTCATGACCTCGCCGGCGCCTCTCCTCCGGGATACGGAAGCCTGGTGACGCCGAGACCGCCGCCGCCGCCGCGTCGCACCCCGGGCCGGCACGGTCGCGACCGGCAGTCCCGGTCAGTGAAATAGAATTGTGTTCTACTTCTAGAGGTCCTGTATTCCAGAAGTGGGGTACTTGAACGAGCACCGTCCTGGGTCGAATGACCAGCGAGCCCCGGATAGGGAGGAACGTGATTCTATTGAATGCGCCCCCGGGGCGGCTACGCTGCGAGGCGGACACCCGGCAGCCTTCCCGGCACCGAGCACCCGAAATCGTGCGCTTCCCGTCGACGGGATCGACCACCGGAGGTGCGAGCCGCCCTGCAGGACAGTCCGGGCCCGTGCGGGCCACTCGTCCCCGGCCCACGAGGCCGGCATCCACCGAAGCAAGGAGACGCCGTGAGTGACACCGACCTGACCGGCCGCACCGCCGTGGTGACGGGAGCCGGGTCCGGCCTGGGCCGGGCCGAGGCACTGGCACTCGCCGAACGGGGCGCGGCTGTCGTCGTGAACGACATCGGAGCCGCTGCACACACCGTCGCCGCCGAGATCGAGGAGCGAGGCGGCAGGGCGATCGCCGTGGAAGGTGACGTCGGAACCTGGTCGATCGGCGACCGTCTCGTCGACGCGGCCGTCGACCAGTTCGGCAGCCTCGACGTCGTCGTGAACAACGCCGGCATCATCCGTGACGCGATGCTGGTCACCATGACCGAAGCGATGTGGGACGACGTGATCCGGGTGCACCTGAAGGGGCATGCGGCACTGACCACCGCGGCGGCGAGATACTGGCGTGCGCAGTCGAAGTCGTCGGACTCCCCGGTGTACGGACGGCTGATCAACACCACGTCGGAGGCGTTCCTCTTCGGTGGGGCGGGGCAATCGAACTACGCCGCCGCCAAGTCCGGGATCGTCGCCCTCACCCTGGCCGCGGCACAGGGGTTGTCCCGCTACGGGGTCACCGCCAACGCCATCGCCCCGAGAGCCCGCACGGAGATGACCGCGCACGTCTTCGACGAAGACCCGTCCGGTTCGCCCGTGGACATCCTGGCTCCCGAGCGGGTGGCAACCTTCGTCGCCTACCTGGCGTGCCCGGCGTCGAGCCGCGTGAACGGGCAGGTCTTCGTCGTCTACGGTGACATGGTGGCACTGATGGCGCCGCCGGTGGTGGAGAACCGATTCACCGCCGGCTCCGGGGTCTTCACCGTCGACGAACTCGACGCGCAGGTCTCCGGATACTTCGCCGATCGTCCCGCCGACCGTACATTCTCCGCCCGCAGCGTCGCAGCCCTGGACACCACCGGCGTGCGCACCAAGCTGGCGTGACGGCATTCCGCCGAGGCGGGGAGAACGCCGGTGTTCCGCATAGCGCACCAAGCAAGTGCTAGGTAATGTGAGGCGAAGGAGGCCAGACATTGACTGTGATGCATAGTGACCCGATTCCGTTGCCGGACATGCCGCGCGAGCAGCGCCCCAGTGTCGCAGAGCGGTTCACCCAGATCCTCGACGTCTTCGCGTCCGGTCCCGACCGGATGTTCCTCGAGGAGATCACGGCCGCCACCGGGTTGCCCCGCTCGACCGTCTTCCGTCTCCTCACCCAGCTCGTCGACCTGCACTGGGTCGAACACGACTCCCGCGGATACGGCCCCGGTCTGCGGATGCAGACGATGGCCCGGCCCCGGGACTACTCGCAGCTGCGCGCCGCGGCCGCGGGGATGCTCAACGACCTGCAGATCGGCACGGGCGGTGTCGCGCACCTGACCGTGCTCGAAGGCTCGTCCGTGTACTTCCTCGACCGGATCGGGGGCGCGGCCAGCGCGGGCATCCCCTCCCAGGTGGCGACCCGGCTGCCGGCCGAGAGCACCGTCAGCGGACGGGCGCTGCTCGCCGCCCTCGAGCCGGAGCGGGTCGACGCACTCATGACGGCGGGACCGCACGTGCGGTCCCGGGCCGACCTGTCGGCCCTGCACGAGCGCCTGAACCGCGTGCGCCAGCGGCAGGGTCTCGCGTTCGTGCCCGGCCACTCGTGCCCGATGTCCATCAGCGCCGTCGCCGCACCGGTCGTCGGCCCCGACGGCGTCGTGGGCGCGATCTCGGTGGCGTGCCGCGGAACGGTCGAACTCGCCCACATCGCGCCGATGGTCTGGGCCGCCGCTCGCCGCACCTCACAGGTGCTCACTCCCGGCCGGTCCGGTTCCACCGCGCGCACCCGCCTGTCGCACCGAACACGCGTGGGTGTCGCGAACTAGAACGGGGGCGGCGCGCCGGAGGTCGTCCGGCGCGCCGCGAATTCACTCTTCCCGCAGGCTGTTCCGCCGGCGGGCACTGCTCATGTCTCGACGCGGACGAACACTCCCCGCGCCTCGACCGTGCGCTCACCGCGGCACTCGATCCAGCCCTCGGCGACGGTCTTCCGGCCCTCGGTCTCGACGATCCGCGAGTACAGATCCAGCGGCTCGTCGAGCGGCGTGCGCCGCAGGTAGCGCAGGTCGAGCGACGCCGTCAGCGAACGGCTGCCCCGGGCCTGCATGAGGGTGCCGAGCATGCAGTCCAGCAGGTGGGCGCTGAACCCGCCGTGCACGCTGTCCGGCGGGCCCTCGTGCAGGGCGTTCGCGACCAGCCGGGCCCGCGCCTCGTCCGCGCCGAAGTGGATCTCGAGCGGAATGCCCATCGGGTTGTGGGTGAACAGCGCCCACGGCTCGCGCCCGCCCGTGTCCCGGGACCGCGACGGTCCGTCGAACGGGGGACGCAGCACCCGCGGACGCGGCCGGCTGCCGAGGGTCTCGGCCAGTTCGGCGATCGCTGCGCGGGCGGCGCGGACGGTGTCGGCGTCCGCCGTCGTGGTCGCCGCGGCCAGCATCAGCGCGCGGGTCGCGGCGACGAGCTCCGCGGTCGCCTCCCGCAGGTCCGCGGGCACATCGACGGTACGGGTCATCGGGAGCCTCCTCCGGCGCCCCGGCGCGCGAGCGCCCGGCCGATGCCGCGCCCGGCGCCGGTGACGAGCGTCGGGCGCCCGGCGGTCGTCACGCGGGTGCCCCGATCCGGGGCGCAGACCCGAGGACGTCGCCCAGCGCGGCCGCCGTGGCGTCCGCGCCGCCGAGGGTGAAGCACAACTGCCGTCCCCACAGGAAGTAGCGGTGGATCGGGTAGTCCACGTCCGCACCGATACCGCCGTGCAGGTGCTGCGTCGCGTGGACCACCCGCAGACCGCCTCGTGACGCCCACCATTTGGCGACGAGAACCGCGGATTCGGCCTCCTGCTCCCGTCCGGCGTCGAGCAGCCACGCCGCCCGCCGGGTGGTGAGCCGGATCGCCTCGGTGTCGAGGTAGGCATCGGCCGCGCGCACCGCCACCGCCTGGTTGGTCGACAGTGGCCGGCCGAATTGAATTCGCTGCGAGGTGTATTCGGCCGTCGTCTGCAGCGCCTGTTCGCACACGCCCAGCTGCACCGCGGCGAGCGCGAGCTGGATCCGGCGGCGCACCCAGGCGACCGTCTCCGCGCCGTCGCCCGGCAGACGATCGACTGCGGGCACGACGACGTCGTCGAACCGGACATTGGCGAAGCTGCCCCGGTCGGTCGCGGCGACCGGTTCCACCGTGACGCCGTCCGCCCCGGTCGGTATCACCACGACGGCGAGCGAACCGTCGTCGCACCGGACCGGAACGGTCGCCGCGGCGGCCACGGCCGCGGCGGGCACACCGGCGACGGTTCCGCTGACGACCAGGTCGTCGCCCTTGCTCACCGCCGACAGCGACGTGAGTTCACCGTAGGGGGCGTCGAATGCCGCGACGATCGGCCGGGAGCCGTCGACGATGCCGGGGACCAGGCGTTCGACCTGCTCGGCCGTGCCGAACCGGACGATCGCCGAGGCGGCCGCCGTCACCGACCACAGCGGTACCGGCGCCACGTGCCGGCCCTGCTGCTCGAGCACGGTGATCAGGCCGAGCAGACCCATCCCGGCGCCCCCGGACTCCTCCGGCACCGCGATGCCGAGCAGGCCCGCGTCGGCGAGGGCACCCCACAGCGTCGCGTCGAAACCGCCCTCGTTCTGCTCCACCTCGACGACCCGCTCCACCGGCGCGAGCTGCCGGAAGAGCTGGGACGCCAGATCCTGCACACTCGTCAGGTCCTCGTCGAGTTCGAAATCCATGTCAGCTCCTCGTGCTGGTGGGGGCGTCGGTGCGGCGACGGGCGGCGAGCGTCATGCCGAGGCACTTGGCGGCGACGATCTCGCGCATCACCTCGTTGGTGCCGCCGCCGAACGTGTTGTTCTGGGCTCTGCGCGCCAGGGTTTCGACGCGTCCCTCGACGACGGCTCCGGGGCTGCCGGGCCGCAGCAGGCCACGGACACCGAGGATCTCCTGCATCTTGCCGTAGGCGGTGACGACCGCCTCGGTGCCGAAGATCTTGGCGGCCGCGGAGTCACCGCCGCCGAGGGTGTTCGCGGCGACGTCCGCGACGAGCCGGAGGTTGACGAGGTCGGCGGCACTGAGCAGTGCGTACGTCTCCGCCAGATTGGTACGTACCCAGGGCAGGTCGTAGACGGTCCCGGCGCCCAGGGGCTCGGACTGTGCCCAGGCGAGCACGGCGTCGTACAGCTCGTTCGCGATGCCGCCGCGGGCCGCGAGCGCGACCCGCTCGTGGTTGAGCTGGTTGGTGATCAGGCCCCAGCCCTGGTTCAGCTCGCCCACGACGTTGGTCAGCGGCACGCGGACGTCGTCGTAGTAGGTGGCGGAGGTGCTGATGCCACCGACGGTGTGGATCTCGGTCACCGAGAACCCGGGCGCCGACGTCGGTACCAGCACCACCGAGATGCCCTGGTGCCGCGGCGCGTCCGGATCGGTGCGGACGGCCAGCCAGATCCAGTCCGCGTAGACGCCGGCGCTGGTGAAGATCTTGTTGCCGTTGATGACCAGTTCGTCGCCCTCGATGCGGGCGCGGGTCTGCAGCGAGGCGAGGTCGGTGCCCGCGTTCGGTTCGGTGTAGCCGATGGCGAAGATCAGTTCACCGGCCAGGATCGGCGGCAGGAAGAAGTCCTTCTGCGCCTGGGTCCCGTGCTTCATCAGCGCCGGCGCGACGGTGTTGAGGGTGACCAGCGACAGCGGTGCACCGGCGCGGATCACCTCGTCGTAGAACACGTACAGGGCCTCGGGATCCTCTCCCCGGCCGCCGTATTCGGTGGGCCAGCCGAGACCGAGCCACCCGTCGCGGCCCATCCGTCGCAGGATGCGGTCGAACACGGGTCCGCCCTCGGTCTGGTCGACGAGGGCGCGCCGGTCGTCGTCGTCGATGATCTCGGCGAAGTAGTTGCGTAGTTCGGTGCGGAGCCGACGGGAATCGTCGGACAGTTCCGGGTGCATAGCCCCTCCAGGTGGATGTGGTGTGGTCGGTGTCAGCGCGGCAGTCCCAGCACGCGACGGGCGATCACGTTCAGCTGGATCTCGATGGTGCCGCCGCCGAAGAGCACCGCGGGCAGACCGAGGTGGTCGAGCATGTGGCCGTCGTCGTCGGCGGCGCCGAGCGGACCGAGCAGCGAGACCAGTCCGCGCGAGCCGTCGCGTTGGGCGAGGGCGCTGAAGACCTTCTGCACGCTGATCTCCGCCCCGGCGTCGAGACCGGACAACCGGCGCAGCACGCTGCGCAGGTTCATCGCCGACAGGGCCATCTCACGGCCGGTGTTGCGGCCGAGGACGCGCAGTGCGTCGTCGCGGGCGGCGGCGTAGCGGCCCGACTCGACGACGTCGCGCACCCGCGCGGCCGCACCGTGCGCGAGCTGTGCGCCCATGCTGAGCCGTTCGTTGGCGAGGGTGGTCACCGCGAGGCGCCAGCCCTGCCCCGGTTCCGAGACCAGGCAGTCGTCGGGGACGAAGACGTCGTCGAAGAACACCTCGTTGAACTCCGCCCGCCCGGTCGCCTGTCGCAGTGGCCGCACGTCGAGCCCCTCGCTGCGCATGTCGACGAGGAAGTACGAGATGCCCTCGTGCTTGGGCGCCTCGGGATCGGTGCGAGCCAGGCAGATTCCCCAATCCGCCTCGTGGGCCATCGAATTCCACACCTTCTGTCCGGTGAGGACCCAACCGCCGTCCACCTTGCGGGCGCGGGTGGACAACCCGGCGAGGTCCGAGCCGGCGCCCGGCTCGCTGAACAACTGGCACCAGACGATCTCGCCGCGCAGGGTGGGGGTGACGAAACGCCGCTGCTGGTCCTCGGTGCCGTGCCGCAGCAGGGTGGGCAGGGCCCACTCGCCGATGACGGTGGTCGGTAGTTCGAGGCCGCGGCGCGCGAATTCGTCCGCGATCACGGCCTGTTCGTGCGGTCCGGCCGCGAGGCCGTAGGGCCGGGGATAGTGCGGCGCGACGAGTCCGGCCTCGGCGAGGCGGGCGCGACGTGCCCCGCCGCGTGCCGGCGCCCAGCCGTCGCTGCGCACCGCGTCGTCCGGCAGTGCCCGTACCTCGTCGAGGACGGCGCCGACCTGCGCACGCAGCTCCGGTAGCGCATCGGCTTCGACGAAGGAGAAGTCGCGCTCGCCCGACAGCGCGAGCTCACCGAGCCGGCGTGCCCAGACGTCCTCCGGGCCGGCGACGGAGGCGATCGACAGTGCCCGTCGCCAGTACAGGTGCGCGTCGTGTTCCCAGGTGAAGCCGATACCGCCGAGCAACGTGACGCATTCGAGCGCCACGTCGACGGCCGCCGGCACCGCCGTCAGCCCCGCCTGCGCTGCCGCGAGACGCTGCTGCTCCCGGTCCTGGCGCACCGCGCGGGCGGCGTCCCACGCCGCCGCGCGGGCGATCTCGCTGCGCACCAGCATCATCGCGGCCTTGTGCTGCACGGCCTGGAAACTGCCCACGGGGCGGCCGAACTGGTGACGGTTGCGGACGTGGTCGACGGCGGTGTCCAGTGCCCACGCCGCGATTCCGGCGGCCTCGGCGCCGAGCACCGTGTTGCCGATCAGCTGCACGTCGTCGTCGGCGATCGCCGGGAGCAGGTCCTCGGGTGTGATCGCCGCTGCGGACAGCCGCAGTCGTCCCACTGACCGGGTGAGGTCCACGCCGTCGGCGACCTCGACCTCCCCGGCCGCGGACGGCAACCGGAACCACACGGGCGCGCCGTCGGCGGTGGCGCGCACGATCACCTCGTCGGCGCCCGGCAACCCGAGCACCGGCTCGGAGACACCGGTGACCGTCCATCCCCGCCCCGACGCGGTCGCGACGAGGCCGGGGGTGGTGACGGCGGCGCCGGTCGCGCCCTCGGCGAACCGCCGCAGCAGGTCCGCGACGAGGCCCTCGGGCGGGAGGGTGGCGACCAACGCCCCGGCCAGTACGGTCGGCACCCACGGGCCGGGAAGGAGGGCGCGGCCGAACTGCTCCGCCACGACCGCGAGTTCCGGCAGTCCCGCCCCACCGCCGCCGTGCTCCTCGGGCAGGTACAGGGCGTGCAGGCCCTGCGCGACGCACGCATCCCAGATCTCCGGCCGCTTGCCCGCCGCCAGGTCGGCGAATGCGGCGCGGGTGCGTTCGATCGGGGCGTGGCGACGGGCGAGGCCCGCGACGGAGTCGGCGAGGTCGCGGTGGTCGGCGTCGAGTGCGATCGTCATGGCCTACATCCGTTCCAGAATCATGCACGTCGTGGCGGCGGACGCGCAGATGGCGATCATCGCGACCTGCCGGTCCCGGCGTTCGAGCTCGTCGATCGCGGTGGCCAGCAACCGGATTCCCGTCGCGCCGGCCGGGTGGCCGAGGGCGATGGCACCGCCGCCGACGTTGAGCACGTCCGGGTCGACCTCGAGCACCTCGGCGAACGACATCGGCACGGCCGCGAAGGCTTCGTTGACCTCGAACAGGTCCACGTCGGCGACCGTCATCCCGGTGCGGTCGAACAGCATCTGCGCCGCGGCCACCGGGCCGTCGAGCATGAACTCGGTGTCGCCGCCGATGACGCACTGCGCGAGCAGCCGGGCCCGCGGCGCCGCGCCGAGTTCTCGTGCCCTGTCCTCGGACATCAGGACCGCGGCGCTCGCGCCGTCGGACACCTGCGACGAGGTGCCGGCGGTGTGCAGGCCGCCTTCGATCGTGGGACGCAACCGCGCGAGCGCCTCCGTGCTGGTCTCGCGCAGTCCCTGGTCCCGGGTGACGGTGGTGCTGCCGTCGTCGCCGGGGACGGCGACGGGGATGATCTGCCGGTCGAACCACCCGGCGTCCCAGGCGTCGCGCGCCCGTTGCTGCGACCTCAGGCCGAACGCGTCGAGGTCCTCGCGGGCGAAGCCGCGGTGCCGGGCGATGCGGTCGGCCGCGGTGTACTGGTCGGGGGTGTCCACCGACCACGACGCCGGTCGCGGGGTGCCGGCGCCGGTGCCGACCTTGTAGGTGAGCGGGACCCGCGACATCAGCTCGACGCCGCACGCCAGGCCGACCTCGAGGGTGCCGAGCGCGATCTGCCCGGCGACGAGATGCACCGCCTGCAGCGCGGTGCCGCACTGGGCGTCGATGGTGGTGGTCCCGGTGTGGGAGGGCAGGCCGGCGTGCATCCACGCGGTGCGGGTGATGTTGCCGAACTGCTCCCCGATCGGGGTGACACACCCGCCGACGGCCTGCTCGACGAGGGCGGCGTCGAGGCCGAGCCGGTCGAGCACGCCGCGTTGCGCGAGTCCGAGCAGCTCGGCGGCATGCAGGCCGGAGATCCAGCCGTCGCGCTTGCCGAAGGGGGTGCGTGCGGCATCGACGATCACGGGTTTCATGCGGGTACCTCCGGTCGGGTCCACTGTCGATTGTCGAGCCCGTGGACTTCGAGCCCTGATTCGTCGACCAGGCCGGGGCCGGCGGTGATCCGGCCGGTGAAACGGGACGGCACGACGGTCACCGCCACTTCGCGGCGAAGGCGTGGATCGCGCCGGTCACGCGGGTGACCTCCTCGTCGGAGAGCCCGTGACTCATGCCCAGCGTCATGCCGCGTTCGAACACCGCATCGGCCTCGGGCAGCCCCTCGTCGGGCACGCGGTGCTCGACGCCCGCCATCATGGGATGGCGGGGGGTGGTG
>NZ_AJFC01000162.1:0-7414 GCF_000256505.1 Rhodococcus sp. P14
ATGGCGGGTGATGTTGCCGCTCCACACGGTTCGGGTGTCGATGCCCTGCGCTTCGACGAACTCCTGCAGGTCACTGCGGGAGAACGGGGCGTCGGCGGAGACCGTGACGGGATAGCACAGCCAGGCGGTGTCGAGGCCGTCGGTTTCGACCGGCGTGCGGAAGAACTCGGGGTAGGCGCCGTATGCGGCGGTGAACTCCGCGAAGGTCTTGCGGCGCCGCTCGTAGTTCTGCGCGAGCTTGTTCAGCTGCACGACGCCGTAGGCGGCGCCGAGTTCGGACGGTTCGAAGTTCCACGGCAGCAGATCGAAGATGAAGTCGTTGTCGTAGTCGACCCCGTCCAGATCCTCCCGGAAGACGCGTCCACCCCCGTTGCCGAACAGGTTCGGCTCGGAGCGACGCCCCCAGCGGCGCAGCAGGAGTGCACGATCACGGGTCTGCTCGTCGTCCATCATGACCATGCCGCCGGTGCCGGCACACGTGATGATGTGGGCCATGGAGAAGCTGGTGACGCTCAGGTCGGCACGCGCGCCGGTGGGCGTGCCGTGCAGCCGGGCACCGAGGGTGTCGCAGGTGTCCTCGATCACCTTCAGGCCGTGCCGGTCGGCGACGGCCCGGATCGCGTCCCAGTCGGGGCAGTTGCCGGCGAGGTTCGGGACGAGCACGGCGCTGGTGCGGTCGGTGACCATCGCCTCGATCTTGGTGACGTCGACGTTGAACGTGTCCGGTTCGACGTCGACGAAGACCGGTACCAGGCCGGCGCGCACGAGGGGCGCGACGTCGGTGGAGAAGGTCAACGGCGAGGTGATGACCTCGCTGCCCTTCGGCAGGTCGAGCAGCTCGACCGCGAGGTACAGGCCGGAGGATCCGGAGTTGCACATCACGCCGTACTGCTTCCCGGACAGCTCGGGGATGCGGCGTTCGAGCTCGAAGACGTTCTTGCCGATGCGCAGCCCCTGATGGCCGCTGCGCAGGACGTCGACCACCGCTCGGATTTCGTCCTCGCCGTGGGTGGCGCGGGCATAGGTGATGCGTTCGGTCATGTTCGGACTTTCTCTGGATGGGTGGTCGGTCAGTTGTCGGCGGAGAGCACGAGTGCGCTGTGCGGCACCGGGGAGCCGCCTGTGACCAGAACGTTCGACACGTCCTTGCCGGGCTGGTTCACCGACGTACCGCGGATCAGGCGCACGCCCTCGGCGATTCCGTTGACGCCGTGGATGTATCCCTCGCCGAGTTGTCCGCCGTGGGTGTTGACGGGCAGGCGGCCGTCGAGTTCGAGGTTGCCGTCCGCGATGAAGTCCTTGGCCTCGCCGCGGCCGCAGAACCCGTACTCCTCGAGTTGCAGCAGCACCATCGGGGTGAACGCGTCGTAGAGGATCGCGGCGTCGATGTCGTCCGGATCGATGCCGGCCTGATCCCACAGCTGCCGTGCCACCAGCTCGACCTCGGGCATCTCGTCGATGTCCTCGCGGTAGTAGCTGCTCATGGAGATCTGCTGGGGCCCGACGCCTTGCGCGGCGGCGGAGACGACGGCTGGCGGGTGCGGCAGGTCGCGGGCCCGCTCGGTGCTGACGATCACCAGGGCCTGGCCGCCGTCGCTCTCCTGGCAGCAGTCGAGGAGCCGCAGCGGGTCGGCGATCATCCGGGAGTTCTGGTGGTCGTCGAGGGTGATGGGCCGCTCGTAGAACCAGGCCCTGGGGTTGACGGCGGCGTGCTTGCGCGAGAGCACGGAGATGCGGCCGAAGTCGGCGCTGGTCGCCCCGTACTTGTGCATGTAGCGCCGGGCGAGGAACGCCTCCTGCTGGGCGGGGGTGAGCAGCCCGTAGGGGTTGATCCAGTTGCGGTATTCCTGGTCGGTGTTGGCCGTGTAGGCGAACGGCGGCGGGCCGGCGCCGAACCGGGTGCCGGAGCGTTCGTTGAAGGCCCGGTAGACGACCACGACGTCGGCGACCCCACTGGCCACGGCGAGCGCCGCCTGCTGCACGGGTGCGCACGCGCCGCCGCCGCCGTGCGGGATGCGGCTGAAGAACGTCAGTTCGGGGATGCCGAGCGCCCGGGCGACCGCGATCTCGGGGTTGGTCTCCATCGTGAACAGTGCGAAGCCGTCCACCTCCTCGACGCCGATCTGCGCGTCCTCGAGCGCGGCGAGCACGCTCTCGCAGGCCAGCTGCCATTCGCTGCGCCCGGAGTTCTTGGAGAACTCGGTGGCGCCGATACCCGCGATCGCCGCCTTGCGGGCGAAACCCCCGCCGGGAATTGCCTTGCCGCTCATCGTGTCTGTCCTTCGTACGGTGCGACGGTGACCTCGGCGGTCACATGTGTTCCTCGGGCGTTGCGGCCGAGCACCTCGACGGTGACGGCGCCGGCGTCGACGCGGGTCACCGTCCCGGTCAGGCGCATGGTGTCGCCGGGAAAGTTGGGGACGCCCAGCCGCAGTGCGACGCGGCGGATGCGGGCGGCCGGCCCGGCCCAGTCGGTGATGCAGCGGTCGACGAATCCGTTCGTCGAGTTGATGCTCATGAAGATGTCGGGCGTGCCGCGCTTTTCGGCTGCACCCGGATCGTGGTGCACATCCTCGAAATCCTGGGAGGCGATCGCGGTGGCGACGATGGTGCTGCGGTCGAGCGGTAGGTCCAGTGCCGGCAGTTCGGTGCCGACGGACACGGTCGGCAGGCTCATGCGGCACCTCCGCCCGGAAGGCGCAGCTGCGGCAGGATTTCGCCGTGCGCGTGCTCGGCGAAGCCGACCTCGAGCTCCATGCCGATCCGCAGCCGGTCGTGCTCGACCCCGGCGATGTCGGCGACGATCCGGATGCCCTCCTCGAGGTCGATCAGCCCGACCGCGAGGGGATAGTAGAAGGACGGGTCCTTCGGGTGGTGGATCACGGTCCAGCTGTGCAGGGTGCCGCGGCGCGACGACTCGACGGTGTCCCACTTGAAGGAGCGGCACTTCGGACACGCCGGTCCCGGCGGATGCCGGAGTGCGCCGCAGTCGCTGCAGCGCTGGATCTCGAGCCTGCCCTCGCGGGCGGCTGCGAACCAGAACTCGTTGTCCTGGGTGATCGTCAACCTGGGAACGGCCGTCATCACGCCTCCTCGGTGGTGTTCGGGTCGAAGCGGAGCAACCGGAATCGCTCCTCGACGAGCAGGTCGCCGTGCTGGTTCTCGTAGCGCTTGTGCAGGGTGACGAAGCAGCCGCGGCCGAGGCCGGTGCGTTTGACCGGGGAGATCGACTCGATGGTGAAGTGCGCGGTGACGTGGTCGCCCGGGACGAGTTCGCGGTGGTAGTCCTGCTCGACGTTGGTGGCGACCACGGAGGTGAAGCCGTGCCGGTCCAGCAGAGTCATCAGCTCGGAGTAGGCGAAGTCCTCGGTCCGTCCTTCGGCGCGCAGCCGCTGCACCTCGCGCCAGCGCCGGTAGCCGGCCATCACCCACGTCGAGATCATCGCGGGCGGGCACACCACGTCCGGTCGTCCGGTCGCGCGGGCCGCGTCCCGGTCGACATAGACGGGGTTGTAGTCGTCGTGGGCCTCGACCCAGTTCCGGATCATCGCCTCGTCCACGGCGTACCGGGCCACCCGGGCGGGCTCGGCCACCCGCCCGACGTACTGCTCGAACTCCCGTTCCAACTCCTGTTCCAGCGTCGGCACGTCCGCACCACCTTTCTTGAGCAAGCGCTTGGTGCAGTACGGTAGGCGCGGATGCCCCGCCGGGACGGCCCGTTCCCACTCAGTTGGAACGGACGGCAGAAAACTCGAGCCGAACCGGCGAAACAGAAGGGAAATTGACCATGACGTCGGACCGACGCGACGAGATCATGCGGCTCGCGGCCGAACTCTTCGCAACCAAGGGGATCGCCCCCACGACGGTCCGTGACATCGGCGAACGCGCCGGAGTGTTCTCCGGCAGCCTGTACCACTTCTTCAGATCGAAGAATGCGATCGTCGCCGAGATCCTCAGCGGCTTCATGGCCGACATCGACCAGCGCTTCCGGCGCGTGGTGGAGACATCGACGAGCGCGCGCGAGACGGTGCGCGGCCTGATTCGGCAAACGCTCGCCGTGATCGAGGAACATCCCCATCCGACGGCGATCTACCAGCAGAACCGGCAATACCTGCGCGACAACGGCCTGCTCGACGTCGTCGACGCGCCGTCACGCACGGTGCGCGACTACTGGCTCACCGCCCTCGCCGCCGGTGTCGCCGACGGCAGCTTCCGCTCCGACATTCCCGCCGAGGTCTTCTACCGCACCGTGCGGGACACACTGTGGGCGAGCATGCACTGGCCGGGACGCGACGACTACACGACGGACGAGTTCACCGACCTGCTCGTCGCGCTGTTCTTCGGGGGCTTCGCGGAGGAGAAATGACGCCGTGTTCGCGGGCGTGGTGCTACGCCCCGTCGGGCCGGGCCGACGGCGCCGGCGTCCCCGCCTGGGCATCCAGGAGCGCGTCGATGCTGCCGGGTCCCAGCCCGAGTTCCGCCAGAACCTCGCGGGTGTGCTGCCCATGCTGGGGCGCCGGGCGCGCCCCGGTGTACGTCCCGTCCCAGCGCAACGGGGAACGCGCCGTCGGTACCGCACCGACGCCGGGCTGTTCGACGCGTTCGATCACGGCATACTCGCGGGCGGCCACCTCGTCCATGGTCCGGTACGGCGCCCACAGCACCCGGCTGCCGGACAGTTCCTTCTCGATCTCGGCGAGCGTGCGCGCCGCGAACCACGGACGCAGGATCGCGGTGATCTCGTCCCGCGCGGCGTAGCGGTCGCCCTCGTCGGCGAATCGCAGCCCGCGATGCCGTTCGAGTGCCGCGAACACCTCGGCGGTGCCGGTGACCTCGACGAGCCCCCGCCACTGGGCGGCGGTGAGGCCGACGACCATGACGGCACGGCCGTCGGCGGTGGCGAAATCCGAGCCGTAGCTGCCGTACAGCGCGTTGCCCTGCCGCTCCCGGCCGGACCCGCGTTCCTCCGCCTCGGCCAGCCAGCCCATGCTCGCGACCGCGGACACCGCGACGTCCTCCAGGGCGAGTTCGAGGTAGGCGCCCTCGCCCGTGCGATCCCGCCGCCGCAGCGCGGCGACGATGCCCAGGGCCGCCTGCACCCCGGTGATCAGGTCCCAGGCCGGGAGCACGTGGTTCACCGGGACCGTCCCGTCGACGGGTCCGCTCATCAGGGGCAGGCCGACCGCGGCGTTGACGGTGTAGTCCACCGCGGGCGAGCCGTCGGCGTTGCCGGCGATGTGCAGGTGGATCAGGTCGGGCCGCCGTGCGGCGAGCACGTCGTGCGCGAGCCAGGGCGTGCGGGCCGCGTTCTCGAGCACGATGCCCGCCTCGGCGATCAGGTCGGTGACGACGGCGCGGCCGTCCTCGCTGCGCAGATCCACCGCGACGGACCGCTTCGCCTGGTTCAGGCCCGTCCAGTACAGGCTCGCCCCCGACCCCGCGAGGGGCCAGCGACCACCGTCGACCGCGCCACCGAGCGGGTCCACACGGATCACGTCCGCGCCGAGCTCGGCGAGGATGCGCCCGGCGGTCGGTCCGGCGACGAAGCTGGACAGGTCGACGACGCGCACCCCGTCGAGCGGGCGCGTCGTCATGCCACCCTCTCGAAGATCGCCGTCAACCCCTGCCCACCGCCGATGCACATCGTCTCGAGTCCGTACCGCGCTCCGCGGCGGTCGAGTTCGCGCAGCAGCGTGGCGAGGATGCGCACGCCGGTCGCCCCGACCGGGTGACCGAGCGAGATTCCCGAGCCGTTGACGTTGGTCCGCTCGAAATCGGCTGCCGTGAAGCCCCACTCGCGGGTCACCGCCAGCGCCTGCGCCGCGAACGCCTCGTTGAGTTCGATCAGGTCGATGTCGGCGAGCGTGAGACCGGCCCGCTTCAGGGCCTTCTCGGTCGAGGGCACCGGTCCGATGCCCATCTCGGCCGGTGCGACACCGGCCACCGCCCACGTGACCAGCCGGCCCAGCGGTCGCAGGCCGAGCCGCTCCGCATGGGCGCGGGTCGTGACGAGACACGCTGCGGCACCGTCGTTCTGACCGCTGGCGTTACCTGCGGTCACCGTCGCCTCCGGGTCCTGCGCCGCCATGATCGGCCGGAGCCTGGCGAGGGTGTCGACGGTGGTGTCGGCCCGCGGGTGCTCGTCCCGGTCCACGACCCGGTCGTCACCCTTGCGCTGGGGCACGGACACCGGCACGATCTCCTCCGCGAACACCCCCGAGTCGATCGCCGCCACCGCACGCCGGTGCGACTCGACCGCCAGCTCGTCCTGTTCGCGACGACCGATCCCGTACCTGCGGCGCAGATTCTCCGCGGTCTCGAGCATCCCGCCGGGCACGGGATGGTTGCGTCCGCCGGCGGTGACACGGCCACGGGCGAGCCGGTCGTGCAGCGCGGCCGGCGCGCCCTTGGCGCCCCACCGCATCGATTCGGTGTAGTACTCGGCACGGCTCATGGATTCGACGCCGCCGGCGATCACGACGTCGGCCACGCCCGTCTGCACGCGCATCGCGGCGTCGAGCACGGCCTGCAGCCCGGAGCCGCACCGCCGGTCGAGCTGCAGGCCCGGCACCGTCACCGGCAGGCCCGCGTCGAGCGCGACGACGCGGCCGATCGCGGGGGCCTCCCCGTTGGGGTAGCACTGGCCGAAGATCACGTCGTCCACCGACTCGGGGTCGACCCCGGTGCGGGACAGCAGTTCCGAGATCACCCCGGCGGCGAGGTCGGTGGCGGGCACGTCGACGAACACCCCGCCGTACCGCCCGACGGGCGTGCGCAGGGGTTCGCAGATCACCACGTCGTTGGCGGTCGCATCAGTTGTGGTCATTTCGGAAATCCCTCTCCCGATCGGTCCAGTCCTGCGCCCACTCGCGCAGCTCCACGGCACGGATCTTGGTGCCGTTGCCGCCCACCGTCGTGGGCATCGCCTCGATGACGTGAATCGCCGTGGGCACCTTGAACGCGGCGAGTGTGTCGGCACACCAGGCCTTCAGCGATGCCGCATCGAAGTCGGCCGGGGCGTCGTCGGCGGGGACGACGAAGCCCACGGCCCGGGTGTAGCCGCCGTCGCCGGTGATGCCGACGACCTTGGCCGTCCGCACCCCGGGATGCTCGGCCAGCCGGTGCTCGATCTCGGCCGGGTCCACGAGAAATCCCCGCAGCCGCAGCACGTCTCCCATCCGGCACACGTAGGTGCAGCCGCCGTCGCCGGTCGCGACAGCGAGATCGCCGCTGCGGAACCAGCCGTCGGCGGTGAACGCGCGCGCCGCGGCGTCCGGGTTGCCGAGGTACGCGTCGACGACGTTGGGGCCGCGCAGTTGCAGCTCGCCCTGCTCGCCGTCCGGCAGCACCCGGTCGTCGAGCGGGTCGGCGATACGCACCCGGATCGCCGGATCGACCGGCCGGGCGCCGCCCG
>NZ_AJFC01000163.1:0-15096 GCF_000256505.1 Rhodococcus sp. P14
GTCGGAGTCCGACCAGAGCAGGGTCAGCGCGAACACCTCGGACGAGCCGAACACCCCCGAGGTGTGGGCGGCGAACTCGTCGCGGGCCCAGCGGGCGATCTCGTGGGAACGGCCGAGGAAGTCGGCGATGCCGAGCCACTTCAGCGCGGACAGGTCGGCCCGCACCTCGCCGTGCCACGTGTCGTACAGGCGTCCGAACAGGTCGTCGCCGCCGACCACGTGCGTCACGTGCAGGTGCTCCATGCGGCGCAGCGTCGCCGCCGCGTCGAAGACCGGCTCCATGAGCAGCGTGGCGCCCCCGGCGAGGGCGGCCATCGCGGTGCTGTAGCCGAATACGCCGGACACCGGCAGCACGCACAGCGCGACGTCGCCGGGGGCGACCCGCATGATCGCGGCGTCCGCGCGGGCGTGCCGCACCACCGCGGAGTCCCGGTGCGCCGCGAGCTTC
Source organism: Rhodococcus sp. P14 (assembly GCF_000256505.1). Taxonomy (NCBI): domain Bacteria; kingdom Bacillati; phylum Actinomycetota; class Actinomycetes; order Mycobacteriales; family Nocardiaceae; genus Rhodococcus; species Rhodococcus sp. P14. Next base: position 449 of record NZ_AJFC01000163.1, read on the forward strand.
GGGGTGCCGGTGGAGCCGGAGGTGGTGAACGCGACGGCCAGCGGATCCGCCGGATCGTCCTCCGTCCCGGCCGGGGTGGGCACGGCGGTGTCCGGGGTGTCCGGGACGCGCACCCCGCGGGTGTCGCCGCTGCCCGCCCACCAGGAGCCCGCGCCGAGATCGAATCCGGTCGGATCGCCGGCGTCGGTGCCGGGGCCGTCCACGACGCAGACCGCGGGGGGCGGCACCGCCGCGGTGCCCGCCGCGTCGCGCAGGGTGCCGAACAGGTCGAGCCCGTGGAGGCCGGCCGCGACGGCCACGACCGCGGGCCGCGCGGCCGTGAGGATGTGGGCCACCTCCCCGGTGTTGTAGCGGGTGTTGACCCCGATGACGTGGGCGCCGAGCGCGGCGGCCGCGAACTGCCAGACGAGCGCGTCGGACCAGTTGGGGAGCAGGACGGCGACGCACCGGCCGCGCTCGACGCCGGCGGCCTCGAGTTCGGACCGCAGCGCCTGTGCGCGGCGGCGCAGCTCGGTCCGGGTGCAGGGCAGCAGCCGGCCGTCGGCGGCGTCGTAGGTGGCCACGGCGTCCGGATCGGCGGCGACGAGGTCGTCGAGGAAGGCAGCGAGCCCCGCGGTGGTCGTGGCGGTCACGACAGCACCTCCGCGGGGGCGGCACGCAGCTCGGTGAGCCAGGCGTCGGCGAGCGCGGCGAAGTCGTCGACCTCCTCCATCGGGTAGTGACCGATGCCGTCGAGCCGGGTGAACCGTGCGCGCCCGGGCGAGATCTCGTTGATCCGGGCGGCGAGGTCCGCGACGGCGTCCGGCTCGAGCCACGGGTCGTCCGAGCCGACGACGAGGTGCAGGGGGCAGGTCAACTGCGACAGGCGGTCGCGGACGTCGTGGGTGCCCCAGCCGATGAGGTCGGACGAGGAGATCTCCGGGTCCTCCCGCTTGTGCATGAGGGCGATCCGGTGCGCCGTCGCGGCGGGTACCGAACGCCCGACGGAGGCGAGGGTGCCGAGGTAGGTCCGTTCGGCGCGCGACGGCCCGGCGACGTCCTCGAGTTCGCGCCGCAGACCGGCGACGTTGACCCGGCCCGGAGCGGCCTCGGCCTCCATCGCGACGGCGCCGGCGAGCGGCCGGTCGGGCCGGGTGGCGAGCTCGAGGGTCAGCTTGCCGCCGATGGAGCAGCCGAGCACGTACGGCCGGTGCACGTCGAGCGCGTCGAGCAGGGCGCCGAGCCAGTCGCCGTAGGTGGTGAGGCTGGTGACCGGTCCGGCCGGGGCCGGCTCGGAGCGGCCGTGGCCGGGCAGGTCGGGCACGAGGACGCGGTAGCCGCGGACGGCGAGGTCGCGGGCGACGTGCCGCCACTGCACTCCGCTCTGGCCGGCGGTGTGCAGGCACAGCACGGTGGGCAGCGTGTCGGCGGCGGGAGTCCCGTCGGGCGTGACGATCTCGACGAACCCGAGGGCTCCGTCGATGTCCAGGTAGCGGGCCTCGATCATGAGCGGGCCTTTCTCGCGACGGCACGGGCGTGGCCGATGATCAGGTTCAGCGGCTTGGTGAGCCGGAGGTACTCGTATCCGTCTCCGGTGGCGGAGAATTCGCCACCGATCGCGCGGCGCATGAAGTCGTCGCGCGCACCGAGGACCAGGTCGACCCACAGGTGGTCGGGTGCGACGAACGTGAAGGTGGCACCGTGCGGGGTGCGGCGGGTGACGTCGACGATGCGGCCACGGTAGATCCGCAGGTGCACCTCGCGGTCGCCGCTGCGCAGGCCGACGGTGCCGTCCCAGGTGGCCAGCGACGAGGCGAAGGCCGGATCGTCGGCGAGGCTGCCGCGCAACAACTCTCCCCACGCAGGGGTGCAGAAGTCGAGCTCGGTGGCGGTCGCGGCCGGCGAGTCGAGCTGCCAGGTCTCGGTCCCCTCCTCGCGGACGGCCCCGGCGGCGTCGAGCACGCGGACGAACCGCTCGGCGGTGGTGCCCTCGACGCGGGTGACGACGGCCTCCGACCGGATCCGGTCCACCGCCGTGACCGGCGCGATCGCGGTCCAGCGCAGCCCCGTGCGATGTGCGGCCGGCACGCGCGGGGTGAGTAGCTCGGCGGCCACGGTGCCGAGAGCGAGTGTGCCTGTGGGGAGGACGATTCCGGACTCGGAAAGCAGCTCGGAGGTCATCCGGACGGGAGCGGCGGTACGATCGCCGACGCGGACGGTGGGCGATGCGGTCACGGTGGTGCTCATGCGGTTTCCGGCCTTCCGAGCAGCTCGTCGGAGATGATGCGCATCTGGATCTCGCTGGTGCCTTCGAAGATCTTCGTCAGGCGGGCGTCGCGCCAGTGTCGTTCGACCTGGAAGTCGGTGGTGTAGCCGGCGCCGCCGTGGATCTGCACCGCCTCGCTGGTGACCTGCTCGGCCATCTCGGTGGCGACGAGCTTGCACATCGACGCCTCGAGCGAGCAGCGGCGTCCGGTGTCGATGTCGGTGGCGACGGAGTACATGAGCTGGCGGGCCGCCTCGATGTCGGCCGCCATCTTCGCGATCTTGAACCGCAGGTGCTGGAAGTCGCCGATGGGCCGGCCGAACTGACGCCGGGTGTGCACGTAGGCGATCGAGTCCTCGAGGGCCGCGCGGGCGAGGCCGATCGCGCGGGCGGCGGTGTGGGCGCGGCCGACCTCGAGCCCGGAGACGGCGAGGTAGAAGCCCTTTCCTTCCTCGCCGAGCATCTTGTCGGCGGGGATGCGGAAGTTGTCGAACGACAGTTCCCAGGTACTCCAGCCGAAGTAACCGATCTTGCGGACCTTGGTGCCCGAGATCCCCTCCGGGAAGACGCCGCGCTGCTTCTCGACGAGGAACGCGCTGATTCCCCGGTGCGGCTTGGCCGGATCCCTGTGCGGATCGGTGCGGGCGAACAGCACCAGGTAGTCGGCCTCGTCGGCGTAGGTGCACCACATCTTCGTGCCGTTGACGACCCATTCGTCGCCGTCGCGGACGGCCCGGCAGGAGATGTTGGCGACGTCGGAGCCGGCCTCCGCCTCGGACAGCGCGTACGCGCCGAGGTATTCGCCGCGGGCCACCTTCGGGAGCAGGGCTGCCTCCTGCGCGGGGGTGAAGCCGCCGCCCATGCCGTTACCGCGGGCGAGCAGCCCCGATACGCTCATCCAGGCCCGGGACAGTTCCTCGGCGACCAGGCAGTACTCGAACACGCCGAGGCCGAGGCCGCCGTGCTCCTCGGGGATCATGATGCCGAAGAACCCGATCTCGGCCATCTCCTTTTTCAGCGAGTCGGGGATGGTGCCCTGGACGGGGTCGAGTTCGTTGGCGACGGGCAGCACCTTCGTCATGGCGAAGTCGCGGGCGAGGTCGCGGATGGCGAGGCGCTCTTCGGTGAGGTACCGCGGGGTGTCGGTGCGCGGCTGCGACGGCCGGTGGGTCATTGGGGACTCCCTCGATGAACCAGAATCTGGTCATTAACGCTTGTTCACCCAGTAGAGCACGACGCCGCCCACGCGTCAACGGCCGGTTCAGGACGGGCGGTAGCCGAGCAGGTTGAGGGCGTACCGGCCGTAGTCGCCGGCCACCTCGGTGGCGCTCAGCGGCCCGTCGGGCCGGAACCACAGCGGGATCCCGGCGCACATCGTCAGCACGGCGGTCACCGCCTGATGCACGTGCGGAACCTCGAAGACGCCCAGCTCGACACCCTTTTCCGCGATGTCGACGAACAGCTGCTCCTGGGCGTCGCGCGAGCCCACGACCCGCTTGCGGTCCACCTCGCCCAAGTACCGCAGCTCGGTGTTCGCCACCAGGCACTCGCGCGGGTTGCGGGCGGTGAACAGCGCATGCGCCACCACTGCGGTCCGCCACTGCTCGGCGGGATCGGGGCCGGCCTTGCGCAGGGCGGTCCGCGTGGCGGTGAACTGTTCGTCGCTGGCCGCGCGGAGGATCTCGACGAGCAGCTCCGACTTGTTCTCGAAGTGGTTGTAGACGTTCGCGGCGCTGCAACCAGCACGGTTGGCGATCGTGCGCATCGTGGCGCCGTGGAAACCGGCCGCGAAGAACTCGTCGAGCGCCGCGTCGAGGATCCGTTCGCGAACGCCCACCAGGGCCGTGCCCGATCGAGTGTTCATGAGGTGCAGGGTAGAGGTCCGGGTCGCGACCAGCAAGAAGACCGTCTTGACGTGTCCATTGCGCTCCGTTTATGGTCCAGCTCACATGAACATGCGTTAACCACCTCGTCGAAGGACGCACTGTGACCACCCTCCCCGATCTCACGCTCGCCGAGCGGATCGCCCGCCTCGAGGACCTCGAGGCGATCCGTTCGCTCGACGCCCGCTACTGCCGCCATCTCGACGACGGCGACTGGGACGCCCTGATGGACCTGTTCACCGACGACGGCGAGTTCGACGGCCTGTCCCGTCCCCGCGGCAAGGCCGAGATGCGCGAGTTCTTCGCCGGCCTCGCCGCCGGCGGACTGACGACGTTCTGGCACTTCATCACGAACATGGAGATCGACCTCGACGGCGACCGCGCCACCGTGCGGTCGTTCCTGTGGCAGCCCTGCGTCACCGACGGCGCCCCCGCGATCGCCGCCGGCCGCTACGCCGACGAGGTCGTCAAGGTCGACGGCCGCTGGCGCTACCGGGTCAAACAGGTCCGCTTCCACTTCTTCGGCCCGCTCGAGCAGGGCTGGGACGAGAACCTGTTCGCACTCGAGACGGCGCGGCGCGCGGCGGTGCGGCCGTGACCGAGCTGCGCACGCAACCGACCTGGAGCGCGATGCTCGCCCTGCCCGAGGTCGTCGAACTGCGCCGCCGTCGGCGCACCGTGACCAACTCCCTCGGCGGCCTCGCGATCGCCCTCTTCGCGTCCTTCCTCGTCGGCTTCGCCTACTTCCCGGGCTTCCTCGGCGAGACCGAACTGCTCGGCGTCCCCCTCTCGCTGTGGGTCGTGTTCTCCCAGTTCGCCGGGACGTGGGTGCTCGTCTACGCCTACTTCCGGCTCACCCGCACCTACATCCAGCCCGCCGCCGACGCCGCCGTCGCGGCCGTCCTCGAGAACCAGGAGCGTGCGGCATGACCGGCGACGCCGACTACCTCGCCATCGCGATCTGCGCGGCGGTGATCTCGCTGACCCTGTGGGTCACGTTCGCCGTGTCCCGGCGGGCCCGCAGCGCCGACGGGTTCTTCGCCGCCGGCCGCTCGATCTCGAGCTGGCAGAACGGTTTCGCGATCGCCGGTGAATTCATCTCGGCCGGAAGCTTTCTCGGCACCACCGGCCTGATCTTCTACAAGGGTGTCGACGGTGCGGTCATCCTCTGCACCTCGGTGGTCTCGTTCCTGCCCGTGCTGTTCCTGCTCGCGGAGAAGATGCGCAACGTGGGCAAGTACACCCTCGCCGATGTGCTCGTGTTCCGCACCGAGGCACGCAGTGTGCGAGTCGTCGTGGCGCTGAGCACCATCGCCACCGGCACCTTCGTGTTGCTCGCGCAACTCGTCGCGGCCGGGGTGCTGCTCGAGTCGGTCTCCGGCATCCCGTTCTGGCTGTCCGTCATCGTCGCCGGCACCCTCATGGGCATCTACGTCTTCGTCGGCGGCATGCTCGCCACCACGTGGGTGCAGGTCATCAAGTCCACGATCCTGTCGGTCCTCGCCGTCGCGGTCGGCCTGGGCATCCTCGCGCAGTTCGGGTTCAGCTTCCCGAAGGTCCTCGACACCGCGACCGACCACGCGGTCGCGGGCGAAGCCATCCTGTCCCCCGGCCTGATCTTCGGGCAGACCAGCGCGCTGAACCTCGTGTCGTACTCGCTGGCGTTCGCGCTCGGCACCGCGGGCATGGCGCACATCCTGATCCGCTTCTTCACCGTCCCTGAGGCGAGCACCGCCCGGCGCTCGCTGGGCTGGACCGTCGCGCTGTGCAGCATGTTCTACCTCGTCGTCATCGTCATGGGCTTCGGCGCCGCCGCCCTGCTGGGCGACGGGGGCGCCGATCGGGTCGGCGCCGGGGGCAACCTCGCGGCGCCCGTGCTCGTCACCGAACTCGGTGGCGGCGTGGGCACGATCGGCGGCTCGATCGCGCTCGCGATGGTCGCGGCGGTCGCCTTCGCGAGCATCGTCGCCGTCGTCGCCGGCGTGGTGATCTCTGCTGCGGGCACCTTCGCCCGCGACATCTGGCCGGCGCTGACCCGCACGCCGCCGGTGGACGAACTCGACGTCGCGGCGCGCACGCGCGAGGAGAACGCGCAGGCCCGCGTCGCCCGGTTCGGAGCCGTCGCATTCAGCGTCGTCGCGATAGTGCTGACCATGCTGATCGGTGACGACACCAACATCACCTACTTCATGGGCATGGCGTTCATGGTGGCCGGCAGCGCCCACCTGCCGTCGCTGGTGCTCAGCCTGAACTGGCGGCGCTTCAACAGCACCGGCGCCGTGTGGGGAATCCTCACCGGCCTGGTCTCGACCGTCGTCAGTCTCATGTTCACCGAGGCGCTGTGGCTCGGCAGCGGACCGGCACCCCTGACGATCCAGCTGCCGGTGATCGTCACCATGCCGCTCGGCCTGGCCGCGTGCGTCGTCGGCTCACTCGTGGCCGAGAATCGGCGCGGACGCTCCGCACACGAGGACGAGAAGTTCGCGGAGATGCTCGTGCGCGCCGAGACCGGCATCGGGGCGGAGGTCGCGACCGCCCACTGACGACGACGGGCACCCGCACCCGGGCGATGCGAGTGCGGGTGCCCGTCATGTCAGGGCAGGTCGAACAGCGTCGGATGGTCCTGCTGCGCCTGCTCCGCGAGCACCGCGCCGTGTCTCTCGCACATCTCGCGGGCGATGTGCTCGGGGCACGCGAGTTCGCGACCGATCTGTTCCCAGTCCCACCCGGACGCGTGCAGTTCCCAGGCGACGCGGCCGTCTTCGTCCCAGAGTGCCGACATGGGCCGATACTGCTCCCGGAAACCGCGAGCACCAAGGACATCCGACCGCGTGTCGCCGATCGCCGCGATTCGGCGGCGACCTCGCGCCCGAAAGTGCTTCCTGCGCGCGTCCTCACGCGCGCATCGAGCACCGCGGCGCGCGGCGCAGCGACGACTCGGCTACTCGAAGGTCATCCCCGCGTCGGCGCCCTGCTGCCTGGTGGTGTTCGCGCCGTCGAGGGATTCGCGGATGATGTCGGCGTGGCCGCTGTGGTGGGCGGTCTCCCGGATGATGTGCAGCAGCACCTTCCGGGCGCTCCACCACTGCCGCTCCGGGGCCCACGGCGCGGTCGGCAGCGGCACCGGCAGGTCGAGGTCCTCGAGGCCGGCGACGAACGCCTCCGTCTCCTTCGCGATCGCCTCGTACCGTTCGAGCAGTCCGGCGACCGTGTCGTCGTCGCGCATGAAGTACTGCTCCATCGCGGACTCCATGTCGAACTCGGCGGTGTCGTCGAGTGTGCGGATGGTGTCGATCCAGTGCTGCTCGGTGGTCGCGACGTGCCTGAGCAGCCCACCGAGGGTCAGCTCGCTGACGGTGCTGCGGGTGCGGGCCTGCTCGTCGTCGAGGTCGCGGAGGGTGATCAGGAACGTCTTCCGCTGTTCGGCCAGGATGTCGAGGATGTCGGCGCGTTCTCCGGTCGGCTCGGTCATCTCGTTTTCCGCCCTTCGTGAGATCGATTCTCCTGCTACGACGACGGTAGGCGGGAATGCGGACGAGTTCGGTCCTCGATCGGAAGTCAGGTGGCGAAGAAGACCGCGCCGGTCACCGGGACGAGGGTCAGGAACAGGACCGACAGGACGAACAGCGTGATCGTCAGCTTCCGGTTCCATCCGCCGCGGGTTCCGCTCGCGGCGAGCACGAAGAGCACGAATCCGATGCAGATGGACACGATGCCCACGATCACAGGTGTCTCGATCATCTGCTCATCATCGCGGAGGGCCGCACCCGGCGCCGACGGGGGCGGCGCCGGGGACGGCGACGTCCCCGACGCCGGCCGCGCTCAGCCCGGGCAGTGGATGGTCACGTGGCCGCATCTGACGGACGGGCTCGCAGTGGCGGCGTTCGCGGCGCCTGCGGTACCGACGACGACGGCGAACAAGGTCGCGACGACCGCGACGGTGGTGCGGATCCGGGTCTTCATGGCAGTCTCCTGACGATGGTGCGGGACGGGGTTCGCCCATCGTCGGCCGCCGTCCGGAGCCGCGACAGGCACCCTGTGGTGCCGATGCGGCCACCCCGGATCGCCTGCGGAGCGCAGGACCACCCCGAGGCGGATCATGAAGCCATGACGACCGCCCCTTCCGCGACGACCGTTGCGACCATCGCCGAGGCCGCCGAGCGCACCGGTCTGACCACCCACACCCTCCGCTATTACGAGCGCGACGGCCTCATGCTCCGCGAGATCGGCCGTTCCTCCTCCGGCCACCGGCTCTACACCGAGGACGACCTCGCCTGGGTGGTGTTGCTGACCCGGCTGCGGGCGACGGGCATGCCGATCCGCGAGATCCGCGAGTACGCGGCCCTCTGCCGGGCCGGCAGCGGCAACGAACAGGACCGCCTCGCGCTGCTCCGCGCGCACCGGGCACGGGTGCTCACCCAGCTCGATCAGGTGACCGAGCACCTCGCCGCGATCGACGGCAAGATCGACATCTATCGCTCCCGGACGAGCGGCCTCGACGACGGACCGTGCGAGAGCGCTCGCGCTTGACTTCGAGCGCGCTCGAAGGTCTTGACTCGACGCCATGACCACGAACAACACCTCTCGGCCCCCACTCGGCACCCGCACGCTCGGCACCGCGTCGCCGCTGACGGTCTCGGCGATGGGGCTCGGATGCATGGGCATGTCCGAGTTCTACGGCGCCGGGGACGAGGCCGATGCCGTCGCCACGATTCACCGGGCCCTCGAACTCGGCGTGACGTTGCTCGACACCGCCGACATGTACGGCCCGTTCACCAACGAGAAGCTCGTCGGCCGCGCCGTCGCGGATCGCCGCGACCGCGTGGTCCTCGCGACCAAGTTCGGCAACGAGCGCGCCGAGGACGGCACCCGCCTCGGCGTCAACGGCCGGCCCGAGTACGTCCGCACGGCCTGCGACGCGTCGCTCCGCCGCCTCGGCGTCGACCACATCGATCTCTACTACCAGCACCGTGTGGACAGGACCGTGCCGATCGAGGACACCGTCGGCGCGATGGCCGAACTGGTGCAGGCCGGGAAGGTCCGCCATCTGGGTCTGTCGGAGGCATCCGCGGAGACGATCCGCCGGGCCCACGCCGTCCACCCGATCACCGCGTTGCAGACCGAGTATTCGCTGTTCACCCGCGACATCGAGGACGAGATCCTGCCGACTCTGCGTGACCTCGGCATCGGGCTCGTGCCGTATTCGCCGCTCGGGCGCGGCATCCTGACGGGCGCGATCACGGCACCGTCCGATCTCGAGAGCTCGGATTCTCGCCGCACCGCCTATTTCCCGCGATTCCAGGGTGCGGCGCTGGAGGCGAACCTGGCGCTCGTGGCCGCCGTCCGCCGCCTGGCCCGGTCCGAGAACTGCACCCCTGGTCAGCTGGCACTGGCATGGGTCCTCGCTCAGGGTGACGACGTGGTCCCCATCCCCGGGACGAAGCGGGTGCGTTTCCTCGAGGAGAACATCGCGGCCGTGGACGTGTCGCTCACCGCGGAGGTGCTGGGCGCGATCGAGTCGGCGGTGCCCCGGGAGGCGGTCGCCGGGGCGCGCTACGGGGACATGTCCAGCATCGACGCGTGAGCGACGCGTCGCCCGCCGGGGACGGGCGACGCCCACGCCGATCCTCCGTGCAAGCGATTACATCCACCCTTGACAAAGCGATGTAACCGCTTGCACAGTGGGGGGACCCCACCCCGGAGGAGGACCCATGGCGACGCTTCGCGAGGTCGCGGCGCGCGCCGGCGTCTCGACCGCCACGGTCTCCCGTGTGTTCTCCCGGCCGGAAGCGGTCAGTCCCGACACCCGCGCGAAGGTGTTCGCCGCGGCAGAGGCACTGTCCTTCACCCCGAATCCCACCGCCCGCTCGCTCGCCCTCGGCCGCACCCACAACCTGGGCTTCCTCGTCCCCGACATCCGCAATCCCGTGTTCGGTCCCGCCGTCGAAACCGCGCAGGACCGGGCGCGCAAGCGCGGCTACTCCCTCTTCGTCGCGGCGGGCGAAGGCCGGTCCGCCGACGAACTCGACCTCGTCCGGGCGATCGCCCGGCAGGTCGACGGACTGGTGCTCATCGCCCCCCGCATGTCCGACGCCGACCTCGAGGATCTCGCACGGGTCACCCCCGTCGTGCTGGTCAACCACACCTGCGGGCAGCTGCCCGCCGTGTTGCTGACCTCCGACGACGGCATGTCCCAGGCGGTGGACCACCTCGCCGACGCCGGGCACACCGCCGTCACATACCTCGGCGGTCCCGACTACTGGCTCGCCCAGCGGCGGCGCCTGACCGCCTTCACCACGGCCTGCGCCGCCCGGGGCATCACCGGCACGGTGCTCGGCCCCCTCGAGCCCGACTTCGTCGCCGCGGGCCGGAACGCGGCCGACGAACTGGTCGACGCCGGCACGACGGCCGTCGTCGCGTACAACGATCAGGCCGCCGTCGGCCTCATGCAGGGCTTCGCCGAGCACGGACTGCGCGCGGGCCGCGACTACTCGGTCGTCGGATTCGACGACTCGTGGCTCTGCGAGATGACCTCGCCGCCGCTGACCACCGTGCATCTGGCATTCGACGAGGCCGGTGTGGCGGCCATCGATCTGCTGTGCGACGTACTCGACGGAAAGACCACACCGGACGCCGGACCCGTGGAACTCGGCACCCACCTCGTCGTGCGTTCGAGCACCGTGACCGCCGGCCTGCCCGTCGGCTGACAGACCGTTTCGGGGCACTGCCTCGGAATTCGAAGAAAGCGAAGGAGATTCGTTCATGACCTCGGTTCTCGTGCTCAACGGCCCCAACCTCAATCTGCTCGGCACCCGCGAGCCCGGTGTGTACGGCGCGCAGACCCTCGAGGACGTGGAGACCCTGTGCCGCAACGTCGGCAAGGAACTGGGCGTCGACATCGACTTCCGGCAGTCCAACCACGAAGGCGTCCTGATCGATGCGCTCCACGACGCCGGCGCCGCGGTCGCCCGCGGGGAATCCCTGGGCGTGGTGTTCAACGCGGGCGCCTACACGCACACCTCGGTGGCCCTGCACGATGCGATCAAGGGTGCGCACGTGCCGCTCATCGAGGTGCACATCTCCAACGTCCATGCCCGCGAGGAGTTCCGCCACCACTCCTACATCTCCCCGGTCGCCTCCGGGATCATCGTCGGCCTCGGCGTCGCCGGCTACGAATGGGCGCTGCGCGCACTCGTCGCCCAGCGCACGACGCAGGCGTAACCGGCGCCGTCACCGACCCCCTCGCGCGCGTGACCCGCAGCGAGCCGTCCGAACCGATACCGCCGCGGCGAACCCGCCCCGGCGTACCGGTTCCCGATTCCGCGGTCGCCCGCACAGGCGGCCGTCGTGGAGGAGCCCGACCATGACCCATCCCCGTCCTGGAACCAAGCGTGCCAAGGCAATTGCCACGGTGTGCCTGTCCGGCACCCTCGAGGACAAGCTCGTCGCCGCCGCCCACGCCGGCTTCGACGGCATCGAACTGTTCGAACCCGACCTGCTCGGCTCCCCGCTCACGCCCGCGGGAGTGCGCGAGCGCTGCGCCGAGCTCGGGTTGAGCATCCCGCTGTATCAGCCCTTCCGCGACTTCGAGGCCGTCCCGGCCGAGATCCACGCCCGCAACATGCGCCGCGCGCGGCACAAGTTCGACGTGATGGAACAACTCGGCACCGACCTCGTGCTGGTGTGCTCGTCGGTCTCGCCGCACACCGTCGACGACGTCGACCTCGCCGCCGCGCAGCTGCGGGAACTGGCGGATGCGGCGGCGCAGCGCGGTTTGCGGATCGCCTTCGAGGCCCTGGCGTGGGGCCGCCACGTGAACACCTGGCAGCGCTCGTGGGAGATCGTGCGCCGGGCCGACCATCCGGCCCTCGGCCTGTGTCTCGACAGCTTCCACATCTTCTCCCGCACCAAGGACGTCGCCGGCATCGCGGACATCCCGGGCGAGAAGATCTTCTTCCTGCAACTCTCCGACGCACCGGAGATGGACATGAACGTCCTGCAGTGGAGCCGCCACTACCGGGTGTTCCCGGGCGAGGGTGAGTTCGATCTCGCCGGGCTCGTCGGGCACGTCCTCGCGGCCGGTTACACCGGTCCGCTCTCGCTCGAGGTGTTCAACGACGTGTTCCGTCAGTCGGCGCCGGTGCCGACGGCGATCGACGCGATGCGCTCGCTGCTCGATCTGGAACTGCGTCTCGACGGTGACCCCGACCCGGTGCAGGTGCGCGGGCACGCGTTCACGGAGATCGGCACCCCGCCCACCGCCGCGGAGCCGGTCCGTGCGGCCCTCGCCTCGCTCGGCTTCACCCACTCGGGCCGGCATCACAGCAAGCCGGTGGAGCTGTGGGAGCAGGGGGACGCGCGGGTGCTGGTGAACACCTCGAACCCCGCCCACAGCGCGGCCGAGGGCGCGGCCGTCACGGCTCTGGGGATCGAGGTCGCGGACGTCGGCGCCGTCACCCGGCACGCCCACGAGCTGCTGGCACCGCAGCTGGCACGGGTCGTCGGCCCCGGAGAAGCACCGCTGTCCGCGGTGGTCTCCCCGGACGGAACCGCCCTGTTCCTGTCGTCCGGAGACGACGGTACCGCCGACTGGCGCAACGACTTCCGTCCCACCGGTACGACGCCGTCGACGGCGGTGGGCGTGCGGTGCACCGAGTACGTCGAGCTGACCCAGGCCTACGACCGCTTCGACGAGGCCACCCTGTTCTACCGCTCGGTGCTGGGCCTGACCGACGCCGAGTCCGCCGAATACGCGGGGCCGTTCGGCCTGGTGCGCAGCCGCGTCCTCACCGCGGACGGCTTCGAGGTCGGCCTGGTCGCCCCCGTCCTCCGGCGCGGGGAATGGGCGCCGGGCGTGCGGCACCCCCAGCACATCGCGTTCGGCGTCGGCGATGCAGTGGAATCTGCCCGCGCCCTGTGTGATTCGGGAGCGCCGGTGCTCGAGATCCCCCGCAACTACTACGACGATCTGGATGCGCGCCTCGCCCCGGATCCGGAACTACTTGCCGCCCTTCGGGAATACAACGTGCTCTACGACCGGGACGAGGACGGCGGCGAGCTGTTCCAGGTGTTCACCAAGGTCGTCAGCGCCCGGGTGTTCTTCGAACTGGTGCAGCGGCGCGGCGGCTACCGGGGTCACGGCACCGTCAACGCCCCGATCCGCATGGCCGCGCATGCGGCCGCGCGACGCTGACCGCCGCTACCGGGCCTCACCCACCGCCTGCGCCAGCGCCGCGAGGGTCTGGGTGCTCGTGTAGCGCGGCTGCCAGCCGAGCTGTGTCCGGGCCTTCGTCGTGTCCATCACGACGGACGTGCGGCCGGTGTGGATCCACTCGATCATCGAAGGCATGAACGGCAGCCGCGCCACCACGGCCGACGCCGCCGTCGCGACCGCGGCGGGGACGCGGATCGGCTGGGCGCCGAGCGCGGTCGCCACCTCCGACAGCGACACCACCCCTTCCCCGGCGATGTTGTACGCGCCGGGCGGCCCGTCGGACGTCACCGCCGCGACCACGGCGCTCGCCACGTCGTCGTGGTGCACGAGCTGGAGCGGATGGCCGGGGTCGGGGAACACCGGGCGCGGCAGGGGCAGGGCGCCGACGGCGTGGCGGACGGTCTCGGGCATGTGCTCGGCAAGCTGCCGCCACGGCATGGCGTCGGCCAGGGCGGTCGCGTTCGGTCCCGCGACGATGCACGGCCGCAGCACGAACACCTCGAGATCCGATCCGCGGGTGACCTCGCCGAGGACGCGCTCGAGTTCGGCCTTCTGTTCGGAGTAGTAGTGCTCGTGCGAGCCGCGGGTGGGCACGTCCTCCGAGAGCGGGGTCGGATTGTCGGGGTGATAGCCGTACGCGGCGACGGACGAGGTGTACACGAGGCGTCGCGGCCGGGCCGCGGCGACCGTGGCTTCGAAGACGTTGCGGGTGCCCGCGATGTTGATCCGGTGACTCTCGGTGCGCGAACCCATGATGACGAACGCCAAATGCACGACGACGTCGGCCTCCGCGACGAGGGCGTCGACGGCGCTGCGGTCGAGGATGTCACCCTGCCGGTACTCGGTCTTGGTCCACCCGTGTGCGGACGGGTCGAACGGGCTTCGTGCCATGCCGAGGATCCGGTCGATGCGCGGATCCTGTTCGAGGGCCGCGACGGCGGCTCTGCCGATCTCGCCGGTAGGTCCGGTGACCGCAACTGTCGTGCCCATGAGAATCCCCTCGCTCGTGCCGTCGTCCGTGCGACCCGTACCGCGTTCCCGGGCCGGTCGAGGAGCAAACCTCCGGTCCGGCGCCTGCCATTAGACTCTCCGCGACCGTGGACAGGGGGCGAATCGTGGGCGACGGTGGATCGACGCAGATCGGCGACGGGGTGTGGGCGTTCGTGCGGGCGCCGGGCGGCTGGGGCGAGGCGAACACCGGGCTCGTCGTCGATGCGGGCACGGCGTCACTGGTGGTGGACACCGCGTGGGACACCCGTCTGGCGCGCCGGATCGCGGAGGCGCAGCAGCCGCTGGGGGGGCGGGG
>NZ_AJFC01000164.1:0-5263 GCF_000256505.1 Rhodococcus sp. P14
GCACCGATCACCGAGGCCGTCAATACCCACTCGGACGGCGACCACTGGTGGGGCAACGACACGCTGCCGGCGGCGACCCGCATCACGACCAGTGCGGCCGCGCTGCGCGGCATGCGCGAGGATCTGCCGCCGGCCGCGGTGACGGCGCTGGCGACGGCGGGCCGGTGGCTGGGCGCGGTGCCCGGCCGGGTCGGCGCCGCGGCCGCCTACATGCGCCGGATTCCGGGCGGCGCCCACCTGCCGTGGCGGTCGCCCCGGCTGCCAGACCACACCTTCGACACCGGTCTGCGGCTCGAGGTGGGACAACGTCCGGTGGCGTTGGAACGGCTCGGGCCGTGCCACACCGCCGGGGACGCGATCGTGCACGTGCCGGACGCCGGCGTGGTCTTCGCCGGCGATCTGCTGTTCGTCGGCTCGACCCCGATTCTGTGGCACGGGCCGCTCGAGAACTGGATTGCCGCGATGGATCGGCTGCTGGCGCTGGACGCCGACGCCTACGTGCCGGGCCACGGACCGTTGTGCGGACCGGACGAGATCCGCGAACTGCGCGCCTACTGGGTGTGGCTCGAGCAGGCCGGCCGGGAACAGCACGCGCGCGGCGCCGGGCCGCTCGAGGCGGCCCGGCGGCTGGTACGCGATCCCGAATTCGTCCGGTGGGGCGACTGGATCCACCCGGAGCGGATCGTCCTGAGTCTGAGCACGCTGTTCCACGGGTGGGGCGGGCATCCCCCGGCGCCGCCCACCGTCGCGCGACGGGCCGGGGCATTCGCCGACGCCGAGACGCTGCTACGCGAGTTGTCCGTCACGCGGTGAGGATCGCGTGATCGGCACGGACGCCGGAGTTGTGTGCAGACGTGGCTACTTGCGGCCCGGCGCCCAGTTCATGCCCCAGCCGTAGGCACGATCGAGGTCGGACTGGCTGCCGTCGACGTATTCGACGAGCCGCGAGACGCTGATCTCGCGGCCGGTGTTCTGCAGCATCGCGATGGCACAGATCCGTGCACCGTTGTTCGGCGAGTCGAGGCGCACCTCGATCTGCGGCCCGGAGGGCGGCGTGAGGGTGACGACGCCGTCCACTGCCGCCCAGTTCGGGGCGCCCTCGTAGATCATCGCGAAGATCAGGATCCGGCGGAATCGTTCGGGTTGTCCCAGGTCGATGCGCATGGTCTCACCGGCGGAGACGGCGCCGGTGCGGTCGTCGCCGTCCAGCGCGATGAACGGAGGTTTCTGCAGCGCACCGAAGCTGTTGCCGAGGGCCTGGACGACACCCTTCGAGCCGTCGGCGAGCTCGTAGAGGCAGCCGAGGTCGAGGTCGACGCCGCGGCCCGCCGCGCCGCCGGTGAGCTTGGCGAGGAATCCCTTCTTCGGTGGGGTCGGGGATCCGGTCTGTGACCAGTTCAGGTTCACCAGGGTGATCCCGCTTCCGGACTTGGCGAGATCGACCGTCGGGGCTGCCTTGGTGAGGCTGATCTTGCTCGGGTCGACTCCGCCCGTGCTGTCGCCGGGGTTCTTCGGGGGCCGGGTGTAATCGATTGCCATGGCTGGAACCTTTCCCTGGATACGAGAACGGGAACCCGCGATTGCTCGAACCGATCGCGGGTTCCCGTCGATGTCGTGCGGTCAGGCGGCGACGGACGCCTTCGTCTCCTGACGATTGCGCCGGATGCTGCTGGCGAACGCGGCGCCGATGAGCGCGACCCCCACCAGACCCGTGATGATCTCGTTCACGTGATGGCCGATCGAGTACAGCAGGATGAACGCGAGCGCACCGATCGCCCAGTGCGCGCCGTGCTCGAGGTAGCGGTACTCCGACAGGGTGCCCTTGCGGACGAGAAACACCGTGATCGAGCGGACGAACATCGCGCCGATGAAGCCGAGGCCCAGCGCGATGATGATCGGATCGGAGGTGATGGCGAACGCGCCGATCACGCCGTCGAAGGAGAACGACGCGTCGAGCACCTCGAGGTAGAGGAACAGGAAGAATCCGGCCTTGCCGGTGGCCTTGGCCAGCTGGGTGGGCCCGCCGGTGCCTTCTTCCTCACCTTCCTCGGGGATGTGGAACATCTCGCCGAGGCCGTTGACGGCGATGTAGGTGATCATGCCGAGTACGCCGGCGATCATCACCGTGGCGACCTTGTCCTCGGGGGCGAGGATCGTGGCGGTCAGCACGAGCAGCACCGACGCGACGACGACCTCGAGCTGGTCGAGCTTGCCGGCCCGCGCGAGCGGACGCTCGAGCCACGCGAGCCACTTGATCTCGCGTTCCTCGAAGATGAAGTTCAGGAACAGCATCAGCAGGAACATGCCACCGAAGCCGGCGATCTGCGGGTGTGCTTCGGTGATGATCGTCTCGTAGCTGGGGCTTCCGTCGGGGAAGTACGCGGCGTCGTTCGGCGGTGGGTTGAGGGCGAGGTCGAGTGCCTCGACCGGACCGAGGCCGGAGGCGATCCACACGATGAGCAGCGGGAAGATCAGCCGCATACCGAACACGGCGATGAGGATGCCGATGGTGAGGAAGATCTTCTGCCAGAACTCGCTCATCCGCTGCAGCACGGTGGCGTTGATGACCGCGTTGTCGAACGAGAGCGAGACCTCGAGGACGCCGAGGATCGCGGCGAGGAACAGTGCCTGGGGTCCGCCGTAGAGGAAGGCGACCACCAGGGACACGACGGTGACGGCGAACGATATGCCGAAAATGCGCAGAACCACGAAGCGTGGCCTTTCTGTCTGGATCGGGCGGTGCAGGGTGGTTACTGCAGCAAACTATCGGTGACCCAAGGAAAGCGGCCCCCGGCGACGAAGCCGGGGGCCGGATCCGGGGTCCGGAGGAACGTCAGACGTTGACGCCGTAGTCACGGGCGATGCCCGCCAGGCCGGACGCGTAGCCCTGGCCGATGGCGCGGAACTTCCACTCCGCACCGTGCCGGTACAGCTCACCGAAGACCATGGCGGTCTCGGTGGACGCGTCCTCCGACAGGTCGTAGCGGGCCAGTTCGTTGCCGTTGGCGCGGTCGACGACGCGGATGTAGGCGTTGCGGACCTGGCCGAACGACTGGCTACGGGAGTCGGCGTCGTAGATCGAGACCGGGAAGAAGATGCTCTCGATGTTCGCCGGCACGGCGGTCAGGTCGACGTTGACGACCTCGTCGTCGCCCTCGCCCTCACCCGTGCGGTTGTCGCCGATGTGCTCGATCGAGCCGTCCGGGGACTTGAGGTTGTTGAAGAAGACGAAGTGCTGGTCCGAGACCACCTTCTTGTCGGCGCCGGTCGCGATCGCGCTGGCGTCGAGGTCGAAGTCGGCACCGGTGGTGCTGCGGATGTCCCAGCCGAGGCCGACGGCCACGGCGGGGAGGTTCGGCGCTTCCTTGGTGAGGGAAACGTTGCCGCCCTTGGTCAAGCTGACGCCCATGCGGGGTCCTTTCGATCTGTCGGTCCGGACGAGGTGCCCGGGCGGGCACGCCCGATTTGCGCGTGTCCCACCACCCTAATAGCTGATGCGCGCCCACGCCCCCGCGCTCCGCATGCACACGGGACCGAAGGGCGCGGACCAGTACCATTCGGGGCGTGGCGAGCCGATGGACGCGCCGCCTCTTCGGCGGTGGGAGCACCGACGATCCGCTGGCGCTGCGCGCCTACGACGCGATGGTCGCCGCGTTCCTCGACATGGACCGGCGCCAATCCGTCGCCGAGGCCGGAGTCACGGCCTCGCACGAACTCGCCCCGCAGCGCGGCCTGCGGCGGGAATGGGAACCCGTCCGCGAAGCGTGCTACCGCGCGGCCGAGACGTACCTGCACCTCTCCCGCACCGAACCGTCCGATCCGCTCGCCCCCGCTCCGGCCTACGAACAGGCCCTGCAGCAGATCGGTCTCGCCACCCGCACCCTCGACGAGTTCTACGACCGCCACCGCGCGCACCTCGAGCACTCGGTCGCGGTGGCCCGGACCGTGCCGCAGCTCGCCCGGCAGGTCCGTACCGAGGCGCAGGCCGCGGCGGCACTGGTGACCGCACCCGAGCATGCGGCATACGCCGACTACCCGTCCGTGCGGGCCGCGGCGGACACGCTCGACGCGGAGATCCGGGCGCTCGATTCGGCCGTGGGAACCGGGGCGGTCCGAACCGCGGCACGACGAGCCGAGGAGGCGGCGACCGCCCTGCGCCGCGCCCTCGCGCAGGCACCGGACCGAGCCGAGTCCGCCCGGAAGGCTGTGGCATCGGTCACCACCCGGCTGTCGGCGGTCCGCACCCGTGCCGAGAGCCTGGCGCCGGCGTTCTCGGCGCTGCTGCGCGAGTTCAACGCCGCCAGCTCGGCCGACCTGGCCGGCAACGAACGCGCCGCCCGCGAGTTCCTCGACCGGGCCGACGCCGACGTGTCCGCGGCGCGAACGGCAGCGGCCGCGAACCGGCCCGAACAGGCGCTGGAGCTGACCGCGGCGGCCCGGGCATCGCTCACCCAGGCCGAACGGTACGTCGACGCCGTCACCGACCGGCTGTCCGTCCTCCGCGAGGTCCGCCGTGATCCGGCCGCGAAGGTGGAGCAGGTACGGTTCCGTCTGCGCGACGCGCAACAACTCGCGGTCCAACGGGGGTTGACCGCAGAATGGGGTTCGGTGCTCGACGCGCAGCTCGATCGGATCGACAGGGCAGTCGGTTCGCTCACCGGAGTACACCCCGACTACTGGGCGTACGTCCGGGAGCTCGACGCCGTTTCGCGCTTCATCGCCGGTGTGGTGCAACGAATGAGAGGACGAACGGACGAGGTATGAGTGGGGGAACCTTCACCGACATGCGCACGATGCATCATTTCCACCACCTCGACGGCGCGGCCCGGGACACCTTGTTCCTGCATCCGCCGCAACCGTTCTCCGATGCCGACGAGCGTGAGCGGCTCGCCGTCGCGCTCGGGGCGACCCTGTACGTGCCCGCCACCCGCTCGGATCTCGCCGCCACGGTCGCGCGCCGCGGCGGGGAGGGCGTCGCCTCGATGGTGATCGACCTCGAGGACGCCGTCGCCGATCACGAGGTCGAGGACGGCCTGCGCAACGCGGTCGCCACCCTCGACGCCCTCGCCGGCACCGCCGCCGCGACGATGCTGCTGTTCGTCCGGGTGCGCACCCCCGACGGTGTCGACCGCATCGCCGACACCCTGGGACCGGGCGTCGCCGCGCTGACCGGATTCGTCCTGCCCAAGTTCACCGCGGCGTCGGGTCCGGCGTTCCTCGACGCCGTGGCTGCGGCCTCGGAACGGCTGGGGGGGGCGCGCGG